>NZ_AKJO01000013.1:0-27871 GCF_000282295.1 Pseudomonas sp. GM33 | reverse complement strand
GCCTGGTCGGTAGCGAGGAAACCCCGGCCGAGGACGCCTCGACTCAAGGGCTGATCAACTACTTCCGCGGTCGTCACCGCGGGTGATTTGAAGCCTGCCCACAAAGGGTGTATTGAGTACAAACTTTGTGGGCAACGGATATCCAGTGTGGGAGCGGGCTTGCTCGCGAAGGGGCCGGTACATTCAACAACCTTGTTGACTGAACCACCGTCTTCGCGAGCAAGCCCGCTCCCACAGTTGTTTTGTGTACGGCTTGAACCCATTGACCACTCGGCGCATCTTTATCTTTGTCGCAAAACAAGAATAAGGAACCGTCATGTTCGATATCAGCAAGTTCCCCAAAGCCGATGCCGTCCGCCGGGCTGCACAACTGAGTCAAGACGACTATCAGCGCCTGTACCGCGAATCCATTGAACACCCCAGCACCTTCTGGGCCGAACAGGCCACGCGTTTTCTCGACTGGAGCGCGCCCTGGGAAACCGTCCAGCGCTACAACCTGAAGACCGGTGAGGCCAGCTGGTTTGCCGGTGCGCAATTGAATGTCAGCTACAACTGCATCGACCGGCACCTGGAGAAACGTGGCGATCAGGTCGCCATCATCTGGGAAGGCGACGACCCTGCCGACTCGACATCGATCACCTACAAACAACTGCATGAAAACGTCTGCCGCCTGGCCAACGTGCTGAAAAGCCGCGGCGTGAAAAAAGGCGACCGCGTGTGCATCTACATGCCGATGATTCCCGAGGCGGCCTACGCCATGCTTGCCTGTACCCGCATCGGCGCGGTGCACTCGGTGGTGTTCGGCGGCTTCTCCCCGGACTCGTTGCGCGACCGCATTCTCGACGCCGACTGCCGCACCGTGATCACTGCCGACGAAGGCGTGCGCGGCGGCCGGCCTGTGCCACTCAAGCAGAACGTCGACAAGGCGCTGCAAAGCTGCCCGAACGTGAGCACCGTGCTGGTGATCGAGCGCAGAAATGTACAGGTGAACTGGGTCGAAGGACGGGACATCAAGTACCAGCAGGCCCTGCGCGAAGCCAGCGCCGATTGCCCGCCCGAGCCGATGGACGCCGAAGATCCGCTGTTCATCCTCTACACCTCCGGCAGTACCGGTAAACCCAAAGGCGTGCTGCACACCACCGGCGGCTACCTGCTGCAAGCGGCGATGACCTTCAAGTACGTGCTGGATTACCGCGATGGCGAGGTCTTCTGGTGCACCGCCGACGTCGGTTGGGTCACTGGCCACAGCTACATCGTCTACGGTCCGCTGGCCAACGGCGCAACCACATTGATCTTCGAGGGCGTGCCGAGCTACCCGACGACCTCTCGCTTCTGGCAGGTGATCGACAAACACAAGGTGAATATTTTCTACACCGCCCCGACGGCTCTGCGCTCGTTGATGCGCGAAGGGCCCGCCGCATTGAAGGGAACCTCCCGCGCCAGCGTCAGGCTACTCGGTACGGTCGGCGAACCGATCAATCCGGAAGCGTGGGAGTGGTACTTCCATGAGGTGGGCGAAGAGCGTTGCCCGATCGTCGATACCTGGTGGCAGACCGAGACCGGCGGCATCATGCTCAGCCCTTTGGTCAGCGCCCAACGAATCAAGCCCGGTTGCGCCACACAACCGATGTTCGGCGTGCAGCCAGTGCTGCTCGACGAGCAAGGCAAGGAAATCAAAGGCGCCGGCAGCGGCGTACTGGCCATAAAATCCAGCTGGCCAGCGCAGATCCGTAGCGTCTATGGCGACCCGCAGCGCATGGTCGATACCTATTTCAAGCCGTATCCCGGTTACTACTTCACCGGCGATGGCGCGCGGCGCGATGAAGATGGCGACTACTGGATCACCGGGCGCATCGACGATGTGATCAACGTGTCCGGCCACCGTATCGGCACCGCCGAAGTCGAAAGCGCGCTGGTGCTGCACGACAGCATCGCCGAGGCCGCTGCGGTCGGTTACCCCCACGACATCAAGGGCCAGGGCATCTATGTCTTCGTCACGCCCATGAACGGCGTCGAAACCAACGAAGAGCTGAAGCAGGAATTGCTGGCCCTGGTCGGCAAGGAAATCGGCAGTTTCGCCAAACCGGACTTGATCCAGTGGGCGCCGGCCTTGCCGAAAACCCGCTCAGGCAAGATCATGCGGCGCATCCTGCGCAAGATCGCCTGCAACGAACTCGATAGCCTGGGCGATACTTCGACCCTGGCCGACCCGAGCGTAGTGCAAGGGCTGATCGACAAACGCCTGAATCAATAACGTGCCTTTGTAGGAGCGAGCTTGCTCGCGATGAACTCAAGCGCGCCGCGAGTATTCAGGAAAAACGGGTTACCGTTAACGACCATCGCGAGCAAGCTCGCTCCTACAGAGTTGCCATGGAATTCATCCGCAGCCGTATCGAAACCCAGATCATGAGCCTGACCGGTTTGTCCCTGGGCAAGCTCGACCTGGAAAACCCCAAGGGCGACCCGGGGCTGTTCGGACCGGACTCGGTGAGCTGGCAAGTCCATGGCGATTTCAGCAGCATGCTGATCGGTGGCATCAGCGCCCTGATGCTGCAGGCCCTGCACCCGCTGGCATTGGCCGGGGTGTGGGACCATTCGAATTTTCGTGAAGACATGCTCGGTCGCTTGCGTCGCACCGGGCAGTTCATCTCCGGCACCACCTTCGGTTCGCGGCAAGACGCCGACTGGTTGATCGAGAAGGTTCGCACCATCCATTTGCAGGTGACCGGCACGGCGCCGGATGGACGCCCCTATGCCGCCAGCGATCCCGACCTGCTGACCTGGGTGCACGTCGCCGAGGTCAGCAATTTCCTCGCTGCGCATTTGCGCTATCGCAACCCGCATCTGTCCCTAGTCGATCAGGATCGCTATTACGCAGAGATCGCCTTGGTCGCCGAGCGTCTCGGGGCGCGGGATGTGCCCCGTTCGCGGCAGGCAATTGCCGACTACCTTGAGCGCATCCGCCCGCAACTGCTGTGCGACGAGCGCAGCCGCGAGGTGCTGCGCCTGTTGTTGAACGCGCCCTCTCCCAGTCGATTGGCCAGGCCGTTCGGCGGGTTGATGATGCAGGCGGGGATCGATCTGCTGCCGGATTGGGCCAGTGACATGCTCGGCGTCAGCCAGAACCCACTGCAACGCAAACTGATCCGCGCCAGCGTCAATCGCAGCGCGCCAATGCTGCGCTGGGCGGTGCGTAATGGATCGGTGCATCGGGCCAAGCGACGGATGGGGATTACTTAGAAAGAATAAAATCAAAAGCTTCGCGAGCAAGCCCGCTCCCACAGGTTTTATGTCATGCACAAAGTGTGTGATCTACCTGTGGGAGCGGGCTTGCTCGCGAAGGCAGCGCCTCGGTCCCGCGCCAAAACTGTTAAACTCCCGCGCCCAATTCTCTCCTGCAAGGCGCCCAGCATGTCTTCCTTGAATCAGGCGCTGCGCGCCGCCCTCGATCAACGCCAGGACCTGCTCGCCGAACTGCACCAGCAGGGCACCGACTGCTATCGCCTGTTCCACGGCAGCCAGGAAGGGGCCGGTGGCTTGACCATCGACCGCTACGGCCCGCAATTGCTGGTACAGAGCTTCCACCAGCCGCTGGAGCGCGAAGCGCTGCTGCAGTTGCACGACGTGATCAACCAATACCTGGGCTTTGAAACCCTGCTGGTCTACAACGACCGCTCCCGCGGCAACTCGCGCATCGATCGCGAAGACATCGTCTACCGCGCCGACGAAGCCGCCCTGCAAGACCTGCTCGGCCACGAATGGGGCCTGAACTATCGGGTGCGCGGCCGCCATGCCGGACAAGACCCGCTGCTATTCCTCGACCTGCGCAACACCCGTGGCTGGGTCAAGGATCACAGCAAAAACAAAAGCGTGCTGAACCTGTTCGCCTACACCTGTGGCGTCGGCCTCAGTGCCGCCGCCGGCGGCGCGCGCGAGGTGTGCAACCTGGACTTCGCCGAAGGCAACCTGGCGGTCGGTCGGGAGAATGGCCAACTCAACCCGCAGTTGCCGCCCATGGAATTTATCCAGTCCGACTACTTCCCGGCCATTCGCCAACTGGCTGGCCTGCCGATCAGCCAGCGTCGCGGGCAAAAACTGCCGAGCTATCAGCGCCTGGAACAGCGCCAGTACGACCTGGTGCTGCTCGACCCTCCGGCCTGGGCCAAGAGCGCATTCGGCACAGTCGATCTGCTGCGCGACTATCAGAGTCTGCTCAAACCGGCCCTGCTGACCACCGCCGACAACGGTGTGCTGATCTGCTGCAACAACCTGGCGAAAGTCAGCATGGACGACTGGCGCGAACAGGTTTTGCGTTGTGCGGAGAAGACCGGGCGGCCAGTGCGTGAGTGGAGCGTGATGAAACCAGGCGCCGACTTTCCGTCGATGGATCAGCAACCACCGCTGAAAACCCTGATTCTGCAGCTCTGACAGCTGTGGGAGAAATCTGAAACTTCCTAGACAGGTCAATCACTTCGGAACCGGAAACGCGTGCCATACTCCAAGGCACTCCGATTCAGACAGATGAAGCCGCACATGTACAAAGGATTGATTCGCGCCATCGGCGCCTTGTTGACTGCTCTGGCCCTCTACAGCTTGCTGGGTTTTCTGATTTTACCGGGTGTGGCGTTGCGCGTTGCCAACCAGCAACTGGCCAACTACGCCACCACGCCCGCCACGATCCAGCGGATCGAGTTCAATCCGTTCAGCCTTGAACTGACCCTCTGGGGTTTGAACATCGGCGAGCCCGGCAAGGAGCAGGTCGCTTTCGAACGCTTGTACGCCAATCTGCAACTCGACAGCCTGTGGACCAAGGCGGTGCACCTGTCCGATGTCGAACT
The DNA here is from genome assembly GCF_000282295.1 of Pseudomonas sp. GM33. Lineage (NCBI taxonomy): Bacteria > Pseudomonadati > Pseudomonadota > Gammaproteobacteria > Pseudomonadales > Pseudomonadaceae > Pseudomonas > Pseudomonas sp. GM33. Next base: position 23,033 of record NZ_AKJO01000013.1, on the reverse strand, counting down.
GGACAAGCCCAAGACCGAAATCCTGTTCGGCAAGGACGGCAAACTCAATCTGCTTGGGCTGTTCAAACTGCCAGAAAGCGAACCCACGCCTGCCGATCCGAACGCCCAGCCGTTTCCGCTGCGCATCGAGCGCATCAAGCTGGCCGGCGGCGCCCTGCACTTTGAAGACGCCCGGCCCAGCGAGCCCATCGAGTTTCTCTACGACTCCCTCGATTTCGAGCTGAAGAACCTCAGCACCCTGCCCGATGACAGTGCCGACATGACCCTGGTGGCCGTCGGCCCCAATGGCGGACAGATCGACTGGACAGGCAATTTCAGCCTGATCCCGATCGCCTCCGAAGGTAAGCTGAAAATCACTGATGGCAAGATGAAAGCCTTTTGGCCCTATGTGCGCGATTCCGTTCCACTGGATCTCGAAAACGGCGTCATGAGCATCAGCACCGACTACAAACTCAGTCTGTCCAAGGAAACCGAGCTGCTGCTGAGCAATGTCGCGGTCACTGTCGCCCCCTTCGCGATCAAGGCGCCGGATGGCCGGCCGCTGGTAAAGCTTGAGCGACTGGACGTCAGCGAAACCACGGTGGACCTGGCCAAACAGCAGGTGGTGGTCGGCAAGATCCGCAGCCACAAACTGGAAACCTGGGCCGCGCTGGAACCGGACGGCCAACTCGACTGGCAGAAACTGTTCGCCAGCCAACCGTCAAAATCCACTGCCAAAGCCAAGGCGGATGCCGAACCGACCAGCACTCCGGCGGCGGCAGACTCACCGAAACCCGAACCGGCCGCACCCGACAAACCCTGGCAGGTGCTGATCAAGGATGTGCAGCTGCGCGACTACAAGGTACATCTGGCTGACCGCAAGGCACAGCCTGCCGTCGCCCTGGACCTGGCTCCGCTGAACCTCGACCTGCAAAATTTCGACAGCCTCAACGGCTCGCCCTTTACCCTCAAACTCGATACCGGCGTGGGCAAGCAAGGCAAAATCATGGCCGACGGCGAGGTCAACCTGGCCCCGATCAGCGCCAGACTGAAGGTCCAGACCAGGGACATAGACCTGCGGGTTGCCCAGTCCTACATCACGCCATTCATTCGCCTGGAACTGCGCAGCGGCATGCTCGGCAGCGATCTGGCGGTCAACCTCAAAAGCACCGAGCCCCTGGCCTTCAACGTCACCGGTCGCGCCCAGGTCGATCAGCTGCATACCCTGGACACCCTGAAAACCCGCGACTTCCTCAAGTGGCAACAGGTCGTGGTCGAAGGCCTGAACTATCAGCATGGGGACAGCCTGTCGATCGACAAGGTCAATCTGTTCCAGCCCTATGCGCGTTTCATGATCAACGATGATCGCACCACCAACATCGACGATCTGTTGATCCCGCAACCGGCGGACTCCGGGGCAAAAACGGCAGCGAGCAAACCGACAAGCAACGAAAAACCGCTGGGCATCCACATCGGGGGCATTTTCATCAATGACGGTTCGGCCAACTTCGCCGACTTCAGCCTCACCCCGAACTTCGCCACCGCCATCCAGCAACTCAACGGGCAGATCGGCACCATCGACAGCCGCCAGCCGAAACCGGCCAGCGTCGACGTCAAGGGCAAGGTCGACCGCTACGCGCCGGTGACCATCAAGGGCTCGGTCAATCCGTTCGACCCGATGGCTAGCCTCGACATCGCCACCAGCTTCAAACGCGTGGAGCTGACCACGCTGACCCCCTACTCCGGCAAGTTCGCCGGCTACCGTATCCGCAAGGGCCGGCTCAATCTCGACCTGCATTACCAGATCACCAAGGGGCAGCTCAAAGCCGAAAACAAAGTGGTGGTCGAGCAACTGCAACTGGGTGAAAAAGTCGACAGCCCGGATGCCGTGAGCCTGCCGCTGAAACTGGCGATTGCCTTGCTCAAGGACGTCGACGGCAAGATCTCCATCGAGCTGCCGGTCACCGGCGATCTGAACAACCCTCAGTTCAGCGTCATGCCGATTATCTGGCAGACCCTGCGCAACCTGATCGTCAAAGCCGCGGCCGCACCGTTCAAGCTCATTGGCGGGCTGGTCAGCGGCGGCGGCTCGGAGGACCTGGGCAGCGTTTCGTTCGCGGCGGGTTCCAGCGAATTGGGCAAGGACGCCGAAAGCGCCCTGGACAAACTGTCCAATGCGCTCATGGAACGCCCGGCCCTGCGCCTGGAAATCGAAGGCACTGCCGCCCAGAGCAGCGATGGCCCGCTGATCGCCGAGCAACGCCTGGAGCGGGAATACCAGTACAACTACTACAAAATGCTCCAGCGCCGCGGTGACAAGGTCCCGGCCCAGGCTTCGTTGCTGGAAGTGCCGGACGGGGAAAAGGGTCCGTTGCTCGAAGGTATCTACCGCACCCGCCTGAAAACCCAGCCCCCGGCCGAATGGAAGGACCTGGGCAAGGAAGAGCGCACCGCGAAAATGCGCGCCGAGGTGATCAAGTTCTGGAGCACCAGTGACGTACTGTTGCGTCAACTGGGCCAGGAGCGCGCCAGCAGCATCAAGGATTACCTCGTCGACAAGACCAAACTGGAAGATGAGCGGGTGTACTTCATCGACGCCAATCTTGGCGAAGCGGAAAGTGACGGCCGCGTGGTGACACCGATGCATCTGGATGCCGAGTGATGATGCGGCGGCTGGCAAGCCTGGTCCTGGCGCTATCCGCCAGCCAGGCCTGGGCGGCCGATACCCTGCGCTGCGGCAGCCAATTGATCAGCGTCGGCGATCGCTCGAGTGAGGTGGTGCAGAAATGCGGTGAACCGGTGAGTCGCGATCTGCTGGGTTACAAGCGCAGTGCAGACCGGCGCGAGGAATTTCAGGTCGAGGAATGGACCTACGGACCGAATGGCGGCATGTATCAATACTTGCGGTTCGAAGGTAATCGGTTGAAGCAGATCACCAGCAAACGCGGCAATTAACCGGCACTATCCAATGTGGGAGCGGGCTTGCTCGCGAAAGCAGTCTTTCATTCAACGCATATGTTGAATGTCAGTCAGCCTTCGCGAGCAAGCCCGCTCCCACATTGGGTTTTCAGCGCTACACATAAAACAGGCCCGGCAAAATTGCGCGGGGCCTGTGGTGGCCAACATCCGTTTGGCCCTTCGCATGAACACTCAGGTTGCAACAGACGTATGACTCGGCCCGTCTGTCGCGCCTTCTCCCGGTCCAGGCGAGAAGTCTTGCCTTACTCGGCTTTCAGGCCGTCAGCGGAGACCGCCTTGACGCCTTTGATTTTCTTGGTGATGGCCACAGCCATTTCCTTTTGCGAATCGGTCACGGCGGTGGTCGACGACAGCGATACCACGCCTTTGTTGGTTTCAACCTTGATGTCGCTACCTGGAATGCCTTTTTCGGTCATCAGGTCAGCTTTGACTTTGGTGGTGATCCAGGTATCGGAAGTAGCTTCTGTAGCCTTGGTCATTTCACCCGCCGCCAGGGTCATTGGAGCCTGGGTGGCTTGAGTGGTCTGGGCGAATGCCGCGTTTGCCATGGTCAGGGTCAGCGCGGTAGCAGCAGCGGCAGTGATAGCGAACTTCTTCATACGAGTAACTCCTGTTTTTCGGAAAGTCTGCCGGGTGTCTTGTCGGCAGGGTTACCAAGGATATTGCGAACGCTGTGCCAACTTTGAAACTGAGAATAAATCCATATAAATCAATAAGTTATAAAATAAGTCAATTTTCGGAATCATGCAAAATGCACGAGACGCACAAACACTGCATGCAAGTTGCGGGTTTGTGGAAAGTTCCTAAGATGCTGAAATTTCTGAGCTTTATGAGCGGCTTTTGAAGACCACTCGACAAACAGGAAAAAACCCGCAAAAGCGGTAATGCTCACTATCTGTGGCGAGGGAGCTTGCTCCCGCTGGGGCGCGAAGCGGCCCTGAAAATGGGACTGCTGCGCAGTCCAGCGGGAGCAAGCTCCCTCGCCACAGATGAACAGCATTACGCAAAAGCGGGGAATTGATTCAGCAACTCATGCCGCAGAACCGGAACACCCTTTAGGCAAGTAATCCGGGGAAACACTGCTCTTGCATGACCAGCCTTTGGTTTCGTCCCGTGTCAGGGTGACGGTTTTGCCCTGGACCACCCCCGGGGCATTGTGCAACGTACAAACGATTGATCCCGCTCCCTCCGGCGTTGTAGCCGTCACAGACAGGGCGCAATGGATGGTCGTTGCCATACCGGCGGGCGCCACGTTGGCAATGGTCGGAGTTTCCCCCTGATTGAGCACATCCTCGAACGGTACTTTCATCGCAGTCAGCTCGGCCAGCGCCGCCGTGACCTTGGCCCGGGCCTGGTACTTGGAATACATCGGCAGACCCAGTGTTGCCAATATCCCGATGATCGCCACCACGACGAGCAACTCGATCAGGGTAAAACCTTTCTGATTGTTCATGTACAAGCTCCATGCATGAGTCGAAGGCTCATGACCTGCCCCACGGCAGCACAGCCTGTGCCAAGGCCGGAAGCCCCTGTTGGCAAGGGATCTGGTAGCCACCAGGCCTTTTCCTCCTACCAGGACCAGCACTATCTGACGTTTTTTGTCACCTCACCCTGGCGGGTTTGGCCTCATCCTTTGACTAGGCTATAAGAGCAATTCAATCGGAATCCCCAGGACTGAACATGGCGGTCAAGGCAGCGAAAATCAGCGTGTATGCATGGGAAGGCATCGACCGCAAAGGCACAAAAGTGACCGGCGAGCTCAGCGCTCAAAACCCTGCGCTGATCAAGGCGAAACTGCGCAAACAAGGCATCAGTCCGGGCAAGGTTCGCAAAAAAAGCCCATCGGTTTTCAGCATGGGCAAGCGTATCAAGGCCCAGGACATTGCCCTGTTCACCCGGCAAATGGCGACGATGATGAAGGCCGGCGTGCCGTTGTTGCAGTCCTTCGACATCATCGGCGAGGGCTTCGACAATCCGGCCATGCGCACGCTGGTGGACGAACTGAAACAGGAAGTTGCAGCAGGCAGTAGCTTTGCCGCCGCCCTGCGCAAGAAGCCCCGGTATTTCGATGAGCTGTATTGCAACCTGGTGGATGCCGGCGAGCAGGCCGGTGCCCTCGACACCCTTCTGGAGCGGGTCGCGACCTACAAGGAAAAAAGCGAATCCTTAAAGGCCAGGATCCGAAAAGCCATGACCTACCCGCTGGTGGTGGTGTTCGTCGCGGCGATTGTCACCGGGATTCTGCTGGTCAATGTCGTGCCGCAATTCGAGTCGGTGTTCAAAGGCTTCGGCGCCGAACTGCCGGCCTTCACCGTGATGGTCATTGGCCTGTCGCAATTCATGCAGGCCTGGTGGTGGGTGGTCCTTGGCGCGCTGCTCACGATGGCCTTCGGCGTGCGCCACGCCCTCGGGAAGTCCCCGACCTTGCGTGACCGGATGGACACCTGGCTGCTGAAACTGCCGCTGGTGGGCACCCTGATGCACAAGTCCGCCGTGGCCCGGTTCGCCCGCACACTGTCGACCACTTTCGCTGCCGGCGTGCCGCTGATGGAGGCCCTGCAATCAGTGGCCGGCGCGACAGGCAATAGCGTGTTCAAGCGCGCTGTGTTGCGCATCCGGCAAGACATTTCGACCGGCATGCAATTGAATTTCGCCATGCGTACCTCCGGCGTCTTTCCGAACATGGCGATACAGATGACGGCCATCGGTGAAGAGTCAGGCACCCTGGATGCCATGCTCGACAAAGTCGCGGGATTCTACGAAGACAGCGTCGATAACATGGTCGATAACCTCACAAGCCTGATGGAGCCGTTCATCATGGTGGTGCTGGGTGTTATCGTCGGTGGACTGGTAGTTGCCATGTACCTGCCCATCTTCCAACTTGGCTCAGCGATCTGACATGCCCTTGAATGAAATCCTGATTCACTCTCCGCTGGCCTTTGTCCTTCTCGCAGGCATCACCGGCCTGTTGGTCGGCAGCTTCCTCAATGTCGTGATCTGGCGCCTGCCGAAAATGCTCGAACGGGACTGGCGTGAGCAGGCCCATGACATTCTCGGGCTGCCTGGCGAAACGCCGCTGCCGACCTACAACCTGTTGCTGCCCCACTCCCAGTGCCCGCATTGCGATCACCGAATCCGTGCCTGGGAAAACATCCCGCTGCTCAGTTATGTGTTTTTGCGCGGCCGCTGTTCAGCCTGTGCGGCGGCGATCAGCCCGCGCTATCCATTGACCGAATTGGCCTGCGGGTTGTTATCGGCGTTTGTTGCCTGGCACTTCGGCTTCGGTTGGCCGGCCGGCCTGGTACTGGTCCTGAGCTGGGGATTGCTGGCGATGAGCCTGATCGACGCCGAACATCAGATATTGCCGGATGTGCTGGTGCTGCCATTGATGTGGCTGGGGTTGGTCGTCAACAGTTTCGGCCTGTTCGTGTCGCTGCACGAGGCTCTGTGGGGGGCAATAGCCGGCTACGGCCTCCTGTGGTCGGTGTTCTGGCTGTTCAAACTGATCACCGGCAAGGACGGCATGGGTCACGGTGATTTCAAACTGCTGGCGATGCTGGGTGCCTGGGGTGGCTGGCAGATTTTGCCGCTGACCATCCTCCTGTCCTCGCTGGTGGGAGCAATCATCGGGCTGATCACTCTGCGCTTGCGCCATGCAAAAACCTCGACGCCTATCCCTTTCGGTCCCTATCTGGCCATTGCCGGCTGGATTGCCTTGCTCTGGGGTGGTCAAATAACCGACCTCTATTGGCAGTATGTCGGTTTGAAATGAATACCCCTGTGGAAAAACCCTGGATTCTCGGCCTGACCGGCGGCATCGGCAGCGGTAAAAGCGCGGCCGCCCAACACTTCATCGATCTGGGCGTGCATGTGGTCGACGCCGATCATGCCGCTCGCTGGGTCGTTGAACCCGGACGCCCGGCACTGGCACAAATCGCCGAACACTTCGGCCCCGGCGTGTTGCAGACCGACGGACAACTGGACCGCGCTGCGCTACGCAAATTGATCTTCGAAGTGCCTGAAGAGCGCCGCTGGCTGGAGGCCCTCCTGCATCCACTGATCGGCGAGGAAATCGCTCATCACCTGGCGCTGGCAAAATCACCTTATGCGATTCTGGTATCGCCGCTGCTGATCGAGTCCGGCCAGTACGCCATGACCCAACGGGTGCTGGTGATCGATGCCCCGGAACAATTGCAGATCGAACGCACCCTGCAACGTGACCAGACCAGCGAGCAGCAAGTCCAGGCGATCCTCAAGGCCCAATCCAGCCGCCAGGATCGCGTGAGCCATGCCGACGACGTCGTGGTCAACGACCGCGACCTTGCCTGGCTACATAGCGAGGTCGAACGCCTGCATCACTTTTATCTTACTTTGCGTGGAGGCCAGTCATGAGCCAACCAACAACCGTCGAATGCCCAACCTGTGGCGCCCCCGTGGAATGGACCGCCGAAAGCAAATTCCGGCCATTCTGCTCCGATCGCTGCAAACTGATCGACCTGGGCGCCTGGGCGTCCGAAGAACACAAGATTCCAGTGGCTCCCGATGCCGAGGACGAGATGTTCAGCGGTGACTTCGACCCGCGCCACTGATCCACCGGGTCGGCGATTTCAGGGCTTGGGATCGTCGTCCTTCCAGGGGGCCGAGAGGTAGCGGGTGCGGTTGAACGTCTCAAGCCACTCCGGACAAAACACGACCAGCGCACTGACGATCATGCCGTTGATAAAGGCTTCGGGAAAAATGATCAGCCATAGATATCCGACAAAATCTTCCAGCCAGTACGGCATGGCAAAACGCTCGTCGAACCATAGCAACCAAAGCGCCAGCAGCAGGCACAGCAACGCCGACAGCGCGGCGGCAAAAAATCCGGAAACGAAGATATACACGAAGGGATTTCGCGGCTGCGCGCGCTCCACCAGGATCGCGCAGCACTCGGTGACCAGCACCGGCAACGCAATCAGCAGCGCACCATTGACCCCGACCGCAACCAGATCCTGACGCCCGAGCAACACCAGCCCCAACTGCGCGACCAGCCCGCCAACGATCGCCAGCGGCCAGTCCAGCAGCAGTGTCACCGCCGTCATTCCGATGAAGTGGTAAGACACACCGGTATCGAAATCCCGCCGCACCAGCCACAGCATGAACAACGCAAATACCGTGCCGAAGAATAAATGCTGGCGACGGCTGTCTGTGAACAGTTCAACCCAGGGCGCGCGCCACATCGCCCAAAGCAGCACCGGCACATAGATCATCCAGCCGACTGTCAGGCTCTGCGGTGACAGCAGCTCAGCGCCGATCATGGACCAGACGTCTCCAGCGCTTCACGCAATTGCGCAGCCGTGGCGTATTCGTGCTGGTCCATCAATCGACCATCCTTGAGCTGTAACCACAACACTTTATCCACAGCGCCGGGGTAACGCGGTGCGACACGACCTTCACGATCCAGCATCACCCGATAGGAGTAATCGCGCATGGCCGGTACTGCGAACATTTTCGCGATCAAGCGTGGCATTCGCTGGATGTCCGCGAGAAAGACCGCGTGCCGGGCCTCCAGATAGCCTTTGGGCTGACCTTGCAACGCCGCATCGACCAGTTTCGCCGCTTCCATGCTGCGCGCCACCAGCAGCGTCTGAGTGCGACTGTCGAGGGTGAAGGCCTGATCGAACTGATCAAGCAATGTCCATGGCGCCAGCCGCTCGCCGACCTCCAGCGCATTGGCCCACAGCGGCAGCAGACTGAGTACTAATAGCGACCAATATTTCACCTTGAACCCCCTTGTTCTATCGCAGGCGCGTAATGGCCATCAGTCTACACCGCCCGTTCCGTGTGCCCAGCGATGCTGATTGATGCTTAACGCTTTCTGCTTGTCGCAATTGAACGCTAAGCTTGGGCCTATGGATGACTCAGATTACTTACGCCTGCTGACCATCGCGGCCGAGCAAGCCAACGCGTTCCTGTCCAATGCCCGCAAATGGGAGCGTGAGCGTTGGGTGTGCCAGCGCCTGTTGCAAGGATTGAACATTCCCTATCGCGCCGACGAGTTCGCCCCCGCCGGGGAGCCGCCGGACGTGTTGTTTCGCGATGCCAGTTTCGAGGTGTTCTTCGTGCTGGACGAGGGCCGGCGCCTCAACGATGAATGGCGCGACGAACTGCAACGCCGACGCAGCGCGTTTTCCCTGAGCCAACTGGTGCGCCGCGAGGCCAAGCCACGACGCATCCCCGCCAACGAGTTCTTGCTGCGATTGGCGCCGACCTTGCGCAAAAAAGCGCACAACTACAAAGAGCGCGGCATGGACCTGGGTGAACTGGACATCATTGCCTTCGCCAGCCTCAAACGCGAAGTGCTGGACCTCAACAGCCATTTCCCGCCGCCGACCGAGTACCTGCGCCAGGGCTGGCGTTCGCTGTCCTTGGTCGGGCCGACTTTTGCCCGCGTGCTGTTCGCCCACCCGGATGCACCGGACTTCTTGCGCAGCAACCTGGGGCGCAGCATTGTCTTTGACGTCGGGATCAGCCTGTGAGCCCGCTGCAGGCGCTGATCGCCGAGGTGCCGCAACAAGGTCGTGTACGCTGGATCGGCGTGCGCCCGCAATCACGTTCGGCAATGCTTGAACTCGATGCCGTGGAAGCGCGCCTGGAGGCCGGCCTGACCGGTGACCACGCCCGCCCCGGCGTGCGCAATGCGCGACAGGTCACACTGATTCAGTGGGAGCACCTGGCGGTGATCAGTTCGCTGCTGGGGCGTGCACAGGATCATCCGGTCCGGCCTGAAGATCTGCGGCGCAATCTCGTTATCAGTGGTATCAATCTGTTCAGCCTCAAGGGCCGCCGCTTCCGGATTGGCCAGGCAACGTTCGAAACTACCGGCTGGTGCCAACCCTGCGCGCGCCTTGAAAGCAACCTGGGCATCGGCACCTTTCAGGCCGTGCGCGGACATGGCGGAATCACGGCCCGGGTGTTACAAAGTGGAATCATTCGCCTGGACGATTTCGTCAGCGTCGAACCCGTTCCAGACAGCGGCTATGCTGCGTTCAACCCTGGGTAAAAACACTGTAGCTTCTACACATTCAGCAACGTCTACCTTTGACGAGGCCCGATATGACCAGCCGCCTGAACCCCGACGACCAAAAGCATGTCGAAGAGTACCTGCAATTGTCCCAGCACCAAGTCGAGCGCCGGCCTTTCCGGCCGTGGATGCTCCTTGTTCTGGTATTGGCAGTGACCATTGGCCTGGGCCTGTTGAGCCGACTTATCAGTTACCTGACGCTATGAGCTGCCTTGCGCTCGCTTGGGTAATTGAACCGATTTCTTTTAGCCTTGCGAGTTATCCTTATGTCCCATCGTATTGTCATTGTCGGCGGCGGCGCCGGCGGTCTGGAGTTGGCTACCCGTCTGGGTAAGACTCTGGGCAAGCGCGGTACGGCCAGCGTGATGCTGGTCGACGCCAACCTGACCCACATCTGGAAACCGTTGTTGCACGAAGTGGCGGCCGGTTCCCTGAACTCTTCCGAAGACGAACTCAACTATGTCGCCCAGGCCAAATGGAACCACTTCGAGTTCCAGCTGGGGCGCATGAGCGGGCTCGATCGCGCGAATAAGAAAATCCAGTTGGCCGCCACCTACGACGAGGCCGGTCTGGAACTGGTCCCGGCCCGCGAAGTGCCTTACGACTCGCTGGTGATCTCCGTCGGCAGCACCACTAACGATTTCGGCACCCAGGGCGCAGCGCAACACTGCCTGTTCCTCGACACCCGCAAACAGGCCGAGCGTTTCCACCAGCAACTGCTCAATCACTATTTGCGCGCACACGCCGGCCAGACCGATGCAGTCGAACAAATCAGCGTGGCCATCGTCGGCGCCGGTGCCACCGGGGTCGAACTGGCCGCCGAGCTGCACAACGCCGCCCACGAACTAGCGGCCTATGGCCTGGACCGGATCAAACCGGAAAACATGCACATCACCCTGATCGAAGCCGGTCCACGGGTGCTGCCGGCGCTGCCGGAGCGGATTGGCGGGCCTGTGCATAAAACCCTGGAGAAACTCGGGGTCAACGTCATGACCAATGCCGCGGTGAGCGAAGTAACGGCCGACAGCCTGATCACCGCCGACGGCAACGAAATCAAGGCCAGCCTGAAAGTCTGGGCCGCGGGGATTCGCGCGCCGGGTTTCCTCAAGGACATCGATGGCCTGGAAACCAACCGCATCAATCAGCTGCAAGTTTTGCCGACCCTGCAAACCACCCGCGACGAGAACATCTTCGCCTTCGGCGACTGCGCCGCCTGCCCGCAACCTGGCAGCGACCGTAATGTGCCACCACGCGCCCAGGCCGCACACCAACAGGCTTCGTTGCTGGCCAAATCGCTGAAACTGCGCATCGAAGGCAAGCCCCTGCCGGAGTACAAGTACACCGACTATGGCTCGCTGATCTCACTGTCGCGTTTTTCGGCTGTGGGTAACCTGATGGGCAACCTCACCGGCAGCGTGATGCTCGAAGGCTGGCTGGCGCGGATGTTCTACGTGTCGCTCTACCGCATGCACCAGATGGCGCTGTACGGCCCGTTCCGCACGGCGATGCTGATGTTGGGCAGCAAGATCGGGCGCGGCACCGAGCCACGCCTGAAGCTGCACTAACCCCCCTGTGGGAGCGGGCTTGCTCGCGAAGAGGCCGTGTCATTCAACTCTTATGTCGACTGACACACTGCCTTCGCGAGCAAGCCCGCTCCCACATTGGTTTTGCGGTGTTACGGGTTTCTCACAGACAAAAAAAATCCCCGTATCTTTCGATACGAGGATTTTTAATATGGTCGGGGTAAGGGGATTCGAACTCCTGACATCCTGCTCCCAAAGCAGGCGCGCTACCGGACTGCGCTATACCCCGGTAAAAAAAAGGCACCTTTTAAAGGCGCCTTCTGCGAACAGAGCTTTTGGCGTCTGATCTTAAGATTCGATTCCAGCGCTAACTGGTTTCAAAAATGGTGGGTCGTGTGGGATTCGAACCTACGACCAATTGGTTAAAAGCCAACTGCTCTACCAACTGAGCTAACGACCCAAATATGGTCGGGGTAAGGGGATTCGAACTCCTGACATCCTGCTCCCAAAGCAGGCGCGCTACCGGACTGCGCTATACCCCGGTTTGAAATTGGCTCCGTGACCAGGACTCGAACCTGGGACCCAATGATTAACAGTCATTTGCTCTACCGACTGAGCTATCACGGAACTACACATTTCAATTTACAACTTTGAAGCTTTACTGCGTTCTCTTCGACCCGTTCGCATCGCTGCGTTCGTGTGTCTGAGGCGCGCTATTCTACAATCTTCAGCACCTCTGTCAACCCCCTAAATTGCTTTCAAGTTAATGATTTGCAACTTATTTTGGATTCCAGCTTGGGGAGCGGAAACCCTGGCGGGTGACTGACTGCGGGGCGCACTTTACAAGCCTTTTCCTTTGAGTTCAACAGCCTAACGAAAAAAAGGCCTCGTTATGCGAGGCCTTTTCGATTTTGTTGCCGTTATGGATCAGACGAAGACGATTTCGTCGTGTTCCACCACACCGTGAGCGGTATCGCCCGGCATGAATCGACCGGACAGAATCAGCTGCGCCAGCGGGTTCTCGATCCAGCGCTGGATAGCGCGCTTGAGCGGCCGTGCGCCGTACACCGGGTCGTAACCGACCGCTATCAGCTTGTCCATGGCCTCGGGGCTGAGTTCAAGCTTCAGCTCGCGCTCGGTCAGGCGGCTACGCAGACGACCCAACTGGATCTCGGTAATGCCGGCGATCTGATCCCGTGCCAACGGCTCGAAGATCACCACTTCGTCGACCCGGTTGATGAACTCCGGCCGGAAGTGGCTGGAAATCGCATCCATCACCGCTGCGCGCTGAGCCTCACGGTCACCGACCAATTCCTGGATCTGCACCGACCCCAGGTTGGAGGTCATGACAATCACAGTGTTCTTGAAATCCACCGTGCGGCCATGGCTGTCGGTCAGACGGCCGTCTTCGAGCACTTGCAGCAAGATGTTGAACACATCCGGGTGCGCCTTCTCGACTTCGTCCATGAGGATCACCGAATACGGCTTGCGACGTACGGCCTCGGTCAGGTAACCGCCCTCTTCATACCCCACGTAGCCCGGTGGCGCACCGATCAGGCGAGCCACGGAATGTTTCTCCATGAACTCGGACATGTCGATCCGTACCATCGCCTCTTCGGTATCAAAGAGGAATTCGGCCAGCGCCTTGCACAGCTCGGTTTTACCGACCCCGGTCGGGCCGAGGAACATGAACGAACCACTCGGGCGATTCGGGTCGGACAACCCGGCGCGCGAACGCCGCACCGCGTTGGAAACGGCCACCACCGCTTCATCCTGGCCGATCACACGCTGGTGCAACAGGCTTTCCATCTTCATCAGCTTGTCGCGCTCGCCTTCGAGCATTTTCGACACCGGAATACCGGTCCACTTCGACACGACTTCAGCGATCTCTTCTTCAGTCACCTTGCTGCGCAGCAACTGATTTTCGGCTTTGCCATGCTGATCGACCATTTGCAGGCTGCGCTCCAGGTCCGGGATCACCCCGTACTGCAACTCGGCCATGCGGTTCAGGTCGCCTTTGCGGCGGGCCGCTTCCAGCTCCTGACGGGACTGCTCGATTTTCTGCTGGATCTGCGCAGAACCCTGGACTTCGGCTTTCTCCGAGTTCCAGATTTCCTCGAGATCCGAGTACTCACGCTCATGACGAGCGATTTCTTCCTGCAGTTTTTCCAGACGCTTCTTCGCCGCGTCGTCGCTTTCTTTCTTCAGCGCCTGGGATTCCACCTTCAGCTGAATCAGGCGACGTTCCAGACGATCCAGCACTTCAGGCTTGGAGTCGATCTCCATGCGGATGCGGCTGGCGGCTTCGTCGATCAGGTCGATGGCCTTGTCCGGTAACTGCCGGTCAGTGATGTAGCGATGACTGAGCTTGGCCGCCGCAATGATCGCGCCGTCAGTGATGGCCACCTTGTGGTGAACCTCATAACGCTCTTTCAGGCCACGCAGGATGGCAATGGTGTCTTCTTCGCTCGGTTCGTCCACCAGCACTTTCTGGAAACGTCGCTCGAGAGCGGCGTCCTTCTCTATGTATTGGCGGTATTCGTTCAGCGTGGTGGCACCCACGCAGTGCAGTTCACCGCGGGCCAGGGCTGGCTTGAGCATGTTGCCCGCATCCATCGAGCCTTCGCCTTTACCGGCGCCGACCATGGTGTGCAGTTCGTCGATGAACAGGATGATCTGCCCTTCCTGCTTCGACAGCTCATTGAGCAGGGATTTCAGGCGCTCTTCGAACTCACCACGATACTTGGCACCGGCAATCAGCGCCCCCATGTCCAGGGACAACAGACGCTTGCCCTTGAGGCCATCCGGCACTTCGCCATTGATGATGCGCTGGGCCAGGCCTTCGGCGATGGCGGTTTTACCCACGCCAGGTTCACCGATCAGCACCGGGTTGTTCTTGGTACGACGTTGCAGCACCTGGATGGTCCGGCGAATTTCATCGTCACGGCCGATCACCGGATCGAGCTTGCCGTCTTCGGCGCGCTTGGTCAGGTCGACGGTGTACTTGTCCAGGGCCTGGCGTGCTTCCTCGTGGTTCGGGTCGTTGACGGCCTCGCCACCACGCAGGTTGTTGATCGCGTTTTCCAGGGCTTTCTTGCTCACACCCTGGCCGAGCAGCAACTTGCCGAGTTTGCTGTTCTCGTCCATGGCGGCGAGCAGCACCAGTTCGCTGGAGATGAATTGGTCGCCCTTCTGCTGGGCCAGACGGTCAGCCTGGTTGAGCAGGCGCGCCAGATCCTGCGACATGTTGACGTCGCCGGTCGGGTTCTGGATTTTCGGTAGCTGGTCGAGCTCTTTGGTCAGCTCTTTACGCAGGCTGTTGACGTCGAAGCCCACCTGCATCAGCAGAGGTTTGATCGAACCACCCTGCTGCTCGAGCAAGGCTTGCATCAAGTGCGCCGGTTCAATGGCCGGATGATCGTGGCCGACAGCCAGGGATTGGGCATCGGACAACGCTAACTGCAATTTGCTGGTTAAACGGTCTATACGCATGGGTCACCTTCCTTTTGAGCAGGCCGGACCTATAAAACATCCTGAATGAAGAAACCTGCCAGATACCACAATAGATGCGGTCGATTCTGGGAGTTTCAAGCGTCGTGACGTTGATGCAGATCAGACAAGTCTAGCGTTCGAGCCAAACCAGGGAGGCAAACCGACCAGTGCGAGGCGCACGGCGGTAAGAAAAGAAGCGCGGATCGCTCACGGTGCAGAACCCGCCACCATAAACGGCGGTGACACCGCGAGCGGCCAGACGCAAGCGCGCCAGCCTATAGATGTCGGCCATGAACTTGCCGGGGTTTTGGCTCGGCACAAAAGCCTCAGCCGCTTGCGGCAATTGCTCGACGAAGGTCTCGCGCACTTCCGGGCCGACTTCAAAGGCCTGCGGGCCGATGGCCGGGCCGAGCCAGACCAATACGTCTCCGGGCGCAACGTCCAGCGTATCGAGCGTCGCTTCCAGCACGCCTGCCGCCAACCCGCGCCAACCGGCATGGGCCGCCGCGACACGAGTGCCGGCGCGGTCGCAGAACAGCGCAGGCAGGCAGTCGGCAGTCATTGCCGCACAGGCGATGCCGGGCGTCGACGTCCAACTGGCATCAGCGGTGGCCACCTGGCCCGGATCGGCATGGGCCACGACAATGCCGTGGACCTGCTGCAGCCAGGCCGGTTGAATGGAGAAATGATCGGTAAGACGACGGCGATTCTCGGCAACCGCTTCGGGGCTGTCGTCGACGTGATCGCCGAGGTTGAGGCTGTCGAACGGCGCCACACTGACGCCGCCCGCACGGGTGGTCACACAGGCTTTGACCCCGGCCGGCGCGGGCCAGTCAGGAATCAGCCAGGCACTCATCCGATGAACGCCTCGCGGTCTTGCTTGAGCAGGGTCAGCAGCCAGACGAAGTCTTCCGGCAACGGCGATTCCCAGCTCATGCGCTTACCGGTGGTCGGATGATCCAGCTCCAGGAAACGCGCATGCAGCGCCTGACGCGGGAAATTTTTAAGCGACTCGACCATGGTCGGGTTGGCGGCCGGCGGAATACGGAAACGACCGCCGTAGGCGGGATCTCCGACCAACGGGTAGTTGATGTGCGCCATGTGCACGCGAATCTGGTGCGTACGACCGGTTTCCAGCTTCACCCGCACGTGAGTGTGGGAGCGGAAGCGCTCGAGCACGCGGTAATGGCTGACGGCTTGCTTGCCACCTTCCATTACGGCCATGCGCTGGCGTTGCTGGCCGTGACGACCGATCGGCGCGTTGATCTTGCCGCCGGCTGTCACCACACCGATCACGATGCACTCGTAGATCCGGCTGACGCTGCGACTCTGCAACTGTGTCACCAGCTGCGTCTGCGCCTGAATGGTCTTGGCCACCACCATCAGACCGGTGGTGTCCTTGTCCAGGCGATGCACGATACCGGCGCGGGGCACATTGATGATGTCCGGCACGTGGTGCAGCAAGGCGTTGAGCAAGGTGCCGTCGGCATGACCGGCAGCCGGGTGCACCACCAGGCCCGCAGGCTTGTTGATCACCAGGATGTCGTCGTCTTCGTAGAGGATGTCCAGGGCTATGTCTTGAGCGACCCATTCGCCCTGAGCTTCCTGCTCGGCAGTCAACTCAAGGATGGCGCCACCATGGACGATGTCTCGCGGGCGGATAACCGCCCCATCCACAGTCAGGCGGCCGTCTTTGATCCAGGCGGAAAGGCGCGAGCGCGAGTGCTCAGCGAATAATTGTGCGGCGACTTGATCGAGGCGTTGGCCGCCCAATTCGGACGGCACCTCTGCGCGAAGTTCAATTTTATCGGACATGCTCAGACTAGGCGTCGGCACAGCCTTTGGTTTCGGCTGCGCGCTTGTGGTTAAATACGGCGTCTTTTGCCCCGAGGCTTTTCAACGGGGCGCTCATCATAACAGGACGGCCACGCCCAAGACAGCGGCCGTCATAGGGACGCAAGCCGCCATGCAAGTGAAACACCTGCTGCTGATCGCCATCCTCGCATTGACCGCTGCTTGCTCATCGAAGGAAGTCGTAGACGAAAACCTCAGTGAAGTCGAGCTGTACCAACAGGCTCAAAATGACCTGGACAACAGTAGCTACACCTCCGCCATCGCCAAGCTGAAGGCTCTGGAGTCGCGTTATCCGTTCGGTCGCTATGCCGACCAGGCGCAACTTGAACTCATCTACGCCAACTACAAGAACACCGAGCCAGAAGCGGCCAAGTCCGCGGCTGAGCGCTTCATTCGTCTGCACCCACAGCATCCGAACGTCGATTATGCCTACTACCTCAAGGGCCTGACTTCTTTCGACCAGGACGTCGGCCTGCTGGCGCGTTTCCTGCCACTGGACATGACCAAGCGTGACCCTGGCGCCGCCCGCGACTCCTATAACGAGTTCGCCCAACTGACCAGCCGCTTCCCGAACAGCCGTTACGCGCCGGATGCCAAGCAGCGCATGATTTACCTGCGCAACCTGCTGGCGGCCTACGAAATTCACGTGGCCGACTACTACCTGACCCGTCAGGCCTATGTCGCAGCAGCAAACCGCGGTCGTTACGTGGTGGAAAACTTCCAGGAAACCCCTTCGGTCGGCGACGGCTTGGCGGTGATGACCGAGGCCTATCAGCGCCTGCACCTGGACGAACTGGCTGCCACCAGCCTGGAAACCCTGAAGCTCAACTACCCGAACCACCCGACGCTGGTAGACGGCCAGTTCGTGCCGACCATGGCCGAAGCCGACAACCGTTCGTGGCTGAGCAAGGCGACCCTGGGCCTGATCGAATCCCGTCCGCCGCTGCCACCGGGCGAAACCCGCGCCAACCAGGACGTGCAGAAGCAGTTCCAGGACGCCAAGGACGCCATCCCGGCCGAGCTCAAGCCTAAAGACGACAATGGCGACGCGGTCGAAGAAGAAAATCACGAAGCGGAAGGCAACAACAGCGACCGCTCGTGGTTCAGCTACATGACCTTCGGCGTGTTCGACTGACACCTTGGGCTGTGCAAAAGGGAGACTCTCGGGTCTCCCTTTTTTATTTCAGTGCTTTATTACACTGTGCGCCTGTCAGGTCCTTGGCTAAACTGCCGGATCATCAGTCGAAAAGCAGCTCACCATGCTTCGTTTATTGTTCTGGATTGTCCTGATTGCCGCTGCCGTATGGTTCTGGCGCAAATTCAAGGGTCAGGCCTCCACCCCCCGGTCCCCTGCCGAACGGGACGCGGCGCCCATGGTCCGTTGCGCCCATTGCGGCGTTCACCTGCCCCGTGACCGCGCGCTGAGTCTCGACCAACGGTGGTATTGCAGCCAGGCTCATCTCGAGCAGGACAAGAACTCCAGCGGCCGCTGACACGCTCCCGAAATGGCGGCCGATCGAGGACTATCGCTGACACCCAAGGAACTGAAGGGCACCGAGTGACGTCTGACGCAGATTATTCAAGACCTCTCTCTGCGAATGAACCGGGTAATCGAAAACGTCCTGTACCTGCAGCGCCGCGCGCAAATGTCGCCGCCATGGCTTGACCTGAAATCACTGGAAATACTCGATCACGAAGCCCCCGCCCCGTATTTCAAGGGCCCGGGGCTTTATCTGTCCGGCCAGCCGGGCGAAAGCATTCTGTCCCGCCTAGACTTCAAGGCACGCCAGGAAAGCGGCTGCTTTTGCATGACCTTTGCTCACGGACGGAACCTAGTTTGAATACGAGACCACGACAAAAAGTCTTGATCGTCGATGACGAACCAGACATACGCGAACTCCTGGAAATCACCCTGGGAAGGATGAAACTGGAGACGTTCAACGCTCGCAATGTCGGCGAAGCGCAATCACTGCTGAAAAGCGAAACTTTCGATCTCTGCCTGACCGACATGCAGTTGCCGGATGGCACCGGCCTGGAGTTGGTGCAGCACATCCAGCAACGTCATCCTCAGGTCCAGGTGGCGATGATCACCGCCTATGCCAGTCTCGAAACCGCAATCAATGTGCTCAAGGCCGGTGCATTCGACTTCCTCACCAAACCGGTGGACCTTCCGCGCCTGCGTGAACTGGTCACCAGCGCCTTGCTGCTTCCTGCCCGCGGGGTCGACATCGATCGCCGTTTGCTGGGCGACTCATTACCCATGCGCAACCTGCGCAAGCACATCACTAAACTGGCCAACAGTCATGCGACGGTATACATCAGCGGAGAATCCGGCAGTGGCAAGGAATTGGTCGCGCGCCTGATCCATGATCAAAGCCCCCGCGCCAAGCAGCCGTTCATTGCAATCAACTGCGCGGCGATTCCCTCTGAGCTGTTGGAGAGTGAGTTTTTCGGCCATCGCAAAGGCAGCTTCAGCGGCGCCATCGAAGACAAACCCGGTCTATTCCAGACAGCTCACGGCGGTACCCTGCTCCTCGACGAGGTGGCCGACCTGCCGCTGGCCATGCAGGTCAAACTGCTACGCGCCATTCAGGAGAAAGCCGTACGCAGCGTCGGCGGGCAGCAGGAAGTGGCGGTGGATGTGCGCATTCTCTGCGCCACACACAAGGACCTTGGCACCGAAGTCGCCGCCGGGCGATTTCGGCATGATCTTTACTACCGTTTGAATGTGATCGAACTCCGGGTGCCGCCCTTGCGCGAGCGTCGCGATGACATCGAGGTGCTGGCCAGTCACATACTCAAGCGCCTGGCCGCCGATACGGGTCAACCGGCAGCCAGACTCCACCCCCAAGCCCTCGATGCACTGAAAAGCTATCGCTTCCCGGGCAACGTGCGGGAACTGGAAAATATGCTCGAACGGGCTCATACCTTGTGCGAGGACAATCAGATCGAAGCAGGCGACCTGCGCCTGGCTGAGGGCAATTGCGCAGCTGAAGGTGGAATGCCGGACCTGACCCGGATCGACAATCTAGACACCTATCTGGAAAACGTCGAACGCCAACTGCTGCTCCAGGCCCTGGAGGAAACCCGCTGGAACCGCACGGCGGCGGCTCAGCGGTTGAATCTGTCATTCAGGTCGATGCGTTACAGGCTCAAGAAATTGGGACTGGATTGAGGCTTTAAAAAGATCGCAGCCTGCGGCAGCTCATACAGGAGGTGCGCTCCCGATGCAGGAGCTGCCGAAGGCTGCGATCTCTTCAAAGTCTCCCGGCAGGCGCATAAGGCGTCGGATCGATAATCGGCGTACGCCCCAGCATCACATCGGCAAACAACTGACACGACGCCGGCGCCAACACCAGTCCGTTACGGTAATGCCCACAGTTGAGCCAGAGCCCCTCAAACCCCGGCACCGGGCCGATATAGGGAATGCCCTCGGGTGATCCCGGGCGCAATCCGGCCCAGTGCCCCACCACTTCGGCATCGGCCAGTGCCGGGATCAATTCCACCGCCGACGCCTTCAGGCTTTCCAGTGCCGCCCCGGTCGGCGTCTTGTCAAAACCTTCATGCTCCAGCGTACTGCCAATCAGTATGTGTCCATCGCGTCGGGGAATCGCATAACGGCCCTTGGCCAGGACCATGCTTGGCAGGAAATCCGCCGCGCACTTGTAGAGAATCATCTGCCCTTTCACCGGCTCAACCGGCAGCATCAGATCAAGACGCTTGAGCAAATCACCGCTCCAGGCCCCCGCCGTCAGGACGACTTGATCGCCGAGAACAGCACCGGTGGCGGTCTGCACGCCGACCACTTTGTTGCCGTCACGAACAAACCCGCTGACTTCGCACTGCTCATGGATCGTCACGTTCGGCAGCGCCAGCAACGCGGCCTTGAGCGACTTCACCAGACGCGGGTTACGCACGTTGGCGACATCGGCCATGTAGATCGCCCGGGAAAAACCGCTGCCCAGCACTGGCACGGCGTCGTGTGCCGCCGAGATATCCACGGCACTCAACGGACGATGCTCCCGCGCGGCCCAGGCCAGCGCTTGGGCCTCGTCATCCAGATCCAGCCAATACAGGCCGGTGGTATGCACTTCAGGATCAACACCGGTGGCGGCGAACAAGCGCTCGCCCAGTTGTGGATAAAAGTCCTGGGACCAGTGAGCCAACGCAGTGACCGCCGGGCTGTAGCGCCACGGGTAAAGCGGCGAAACGATGCCGCCACCGGCCCAGGACGATTCCTGACCGACGTTCGAGCGATCCAGCAGCACAACGCTTTGCATTTCGGAGGCGAGATTGAAGGCCGTCAGCAAGCCAATCACCCCACCGCCGACAATCACCACTTGCTGTTGCCTGGTCATGTTCTGATCCAATCGTTAAATAGACAGAGGGTGCAAAAGGCACCCGAAAAAGAAACTCAGCGCCCCCAGCAATCTTTGCTGGTCAGGCCGGACTTCGCATTGACCATACCCAGTACACCGGTGTTGGTGATGGTCAGATCACCGCATTTGTCAGTGGCCATGCTTGAGCCGGCCTTGCGTACCGCCGTCAGCAGAAAGGTCTGGTCGGTCAGGGCTGGAGTGATGCTGTAGTAGTCATTGCCGGCGCTGAGGCCCGTCGCATCGGTGTAGACATTTTTCTGCGAGTAGAAGCGCTCCAGGAGCTGCGCCTGCTCCGAAAGCAGACCCGCCACTTCCGCGCGACGGCCCTTGTTCAGGTACTCGGTGAAACTCGGGGCCGCAATGGTCATGACAATCCCGATGATCGCAATCACGATCATGATTTCGATCAGGGTAAAACCGCGGTTGGAACTACGCATGCCTCAACTCTCACTTACTGTATTTGTCGCCACATGATGCGACGGCTGCCGCCGGATTTTTCCACCCCCGGCGTGTCGTCGCCAGTGGAATCGTTTACGACCCCGCCATTGTCGCTGGTATCCTGGGTCGAATGCTCTCCGACGAAGATCACACCATCGGACAGCGTGTCGGGGTTGTCGACCACGCCATCGGCGTTGCTGTCGAACATCTTAACGCTGATCGCTTCGGGCAGCTTCAGGCAGACGGCTTTCAAGCCCTGATTGCCATGATAGAAACCATACCAGTTGCCATTCGCCAGACAGGTTGGCCGGTTCAGCGCTGGCGAATCCGCTGGCATGGCTGCATGCGCCGACATCGACAGGTCAAGCGCGACAACGACGCCGAGCAGGTGTGACCATAACCTGACAGGTCGCTCAGTACTTCGCATAGATACTCTCCACCACACTGCGCGAATGACCCGCGATGCCGACTGCGGTTACCCGATACAAGGTCGCCGGGGTATTGATTGGCACATTCACCGCCTTCTTGCTGACACCGATGTTTTGCACGCCATAAAAACCCTTGCCCGATGCAATCCAGGTCACTCCGGAAGTGGCGTTGAAGCCGGCTGCGGTAATGGTCGAGGACTCGGACGGTGGTGCACATTGAACGATGCCGCTGCAAACAGGTAGCGCATAACTGTCCCGCTGCACGCCACTCTCGCCCACCCGCAATGCTGCCTCGGCGCTCTGGAACGACTGGTTGTGCAAGGCGACGCTACCGGCCATTTTTTCCTGCAGGGTCGCACTCTGCATCGAGGAGAGACCCATCAGCGTCAGCAAGAGCAAGAACACCAGACTGACCAGCAGCGCCATGCCGCGCTGGGTGTAATACGTCTCGGGAGAACGACTCAATGGTATCTCCTCATGGCAAGCGGTTGCGCAGAGCGGCAACCACGTTGAAGGTTTGATCGCTCACCCGGCGACTCGGATCGGTGAGGGTCAGGCTCAGGCGTACGCTACGAATCAGCGCGGGGTCCGGCGGGTTGCTGCTGTAGCGCGATGCTGCCAGATCAGTGGCCGTGCTGGCCAAGCCGAAGCTCACGTCGAAAGCGCCGACATTGTCCACCAGTACCTGGTCTGCTGCGGCCCCGCCCTTCATGAGCAACTGGTTGTTGCTGAACCTGTAAGTCAGCCGCCGGATCGGAAATGCCAGTTGCCCCGCCACTGGCGTCCGGCCTTCACTGTAGGCCGTCGAATGGGTTCTACAATCGGAAAGCACGGTCCAGTCCGGCTTGTCGCCATTGCTGCCGACATCCGACATCACCAGCGTCAACTGGCGGCCGCC
>NZ_AKJO01000012.1:0-60422 GCF_000282295.1 Pseudomonas sp. GM33 | reverse complement strand
TCATTAGGCCAGTTCAGCTTGCTCGCGATGGGGGCACCTCGGTATCAAGCCCTACACCTTCTCGAGCTTCTTCTCCTGCGCCGTCACCTGCTGGCACAGCTCGATCATCTGCTCGCGCATCCAGCGGTTCGCCGGGTCCTGGTCAGTGCTTTCGTGCCAGTAAAGGTGGGTTTCCACTGGCGGCACATCGTTGACCGGCAGATAAAAGGCGTGCAGGTCGTTGCGGCGGGCGAAGCGTTCCGGCACGGTCATGACCATGTCCGTCTGCTGCAACACCTGCGAGGCCATCAGGTAATGCTGGGAACGCAGGGCGATCTTGCGCTGGATGCCCATCTTGCCAAGCGCCAGGTCGACATAGCCGAGGCCGCTGCGACGGCTGGAAATATGGATGTGGGTCAGGCTGAGGTAATCATCCAGCGTGAGTTTCTCCTTGCCCGCCAGTGGATGCCCCTTGCGCATGGCGCACACGTAGCGGTCTTCCATCAACTTGACGTGACGCACTTGCGGGTCGGTGTTGAGCGGCGCATCGACCGCAAAGTCCAGGCGGCCGGCCGCCAGTTCCTTGGTGGTCTCGCGGCGTTTGGACAGAAAACTCTCGATGATCACCGTCGGCGCCAGGCGGCGCAGACGCTGGAACAGCGGCGGCAGGATCACCGCTTCGGTGAGGTCGGTCATGCTGATGCGATAGGTCTTGACCGCTTGCTGCGGGTTGAAAATGCGGCTTTCCTGCACCGACACGCGCAGCAGCGAGAGCGCATTGCGCACCGGGCCGATGATGTTCTGCGCCATGGGCGTCGGCACCATGCCCTGGGCCGTGCGTACGAACAGCGGGTCGTTGAAGGTCTCGCGCAGGCGGGCCAGAGCGTTCGACACCGCCGGTTGGGTGATGCCGACAATCTGCCCGGCGCGTGTCAGGTTGGCTTCGGTGTAGATCGCGTCGAAGACGATGAAAAGGTTGAGATCGACCTTGCTCAGATTCATTACGCGGCTCTCTTATTGTGTGGGCGGGCTGACCTTGACGATCAGCCGATCATATATCGGTGATGAATGTTTATACACGCCGAGAATAGGCTAGGTAAATTTTCATGGCTGTTCTAGCATCGATTGCATGATCTAAACAACCTCCCCCAAGAAGGTATCTCGCTCATGGATTTCGCTTATTCGCCCAAGGTTCAGGAACTGCGTGAGCGCGTAACAGCGTTCATGGACACCTACGTTTATCCCGCCGAAGCCGTGTTCGAGCGTCAGGTCGCCGAGGGCAACCGCTGGCAGCCGACCGCGATCATGGAAGAACTCAAACTCAAGGCCAAGGCTGAAGGGCTGTGGAATTTGTTTCTGCCTGAGTCTGAGCTCGGTGCCGGTCTGACCAACCTCGAGTACGCGCCGCTGGCGGAAATCATGGGCCGCTCGTTGCTGGGGCCAGAGCCGTTCAACTGTTCGGCTCCGGACACCGGCAACATGGAAGTGCTGGTGCGTTACGCCAACGAAGAGCAGAAGCAACGCTGGCTCGAACCCTTGCTGCGCGGCGAGATCCGCTCGGCATTCGCCATGACCGAACCGGACGTGGCGTCCTCCGATGCCACCAACATGGCCGCCCGTGCGGTGCGCGATGGCGACGAGTGGGTGATCAACGGCAAGAAATGGTGGACCTCGGGTGCTTGCGACCCACGCTGCAAAATCCTGATTTTCATGGGGCTGAGCAATCCGGACGCGCCACGCCATGCCCAGCACTCGATGATTCTGGTGCCGGTCGATACCCCTGGCGTGAAGATTGTGCGCCCGCTGCCGGTGTTCGGTTACGACGATGCGCCCCATGGTCACGCCGAAGTGCTGTTTGAAAACGTCCGGGTGCCGTACGAAAACGTCCTGCTGGGCGAAGGACGCGGCTTCGAAATCGCTCAAGGTCGCCTTGGCCCGGGCCGGATTCACCACTGCATGCGTTCGATCGGCATGGCCGAGCGTGCACTGGAACTGATGTGCAAGCGCTCGGTGAGCCGTACGGCATTCGGCAAGCCCTTGGCGCGGCTGGGCGGTAACGTCGACAAGATCGCCGATTCGCGGATGGAGATCGACATGGCACGCCTGCTGACACTGAAGGCGGCGTACATGATGGACACCGTTGGCAACAAAGTGGCCCGCAGCGAGATCGCGCAGATCAAGGTCGTCGCGCCGAACGTTGCATTGCGGGTGATCGACCGGGCGATCCAGATCCATGGCGGGGCAGGGGTTTCCAACGATTTCCCGCTGGCCTACATGTACGCCATGCAACGCACCCTGCGCCTGGCCGACGGCCCGGACGAAGTGCACCGTGCGGCGATCGGCAAGTTCGAAATCGGCAAATATGTGCCGAAAGAGATGATGCGTAGCGGGCACTAAGACCGCGGCGCCTGCCATTCGCGAGCAAGCCCGCTCCCACAGGCTTAGTGTAATCCCTGTGGGAGCGGGCTTGCTCGCGAAGGCGTCATTCCATTCAATGCAGCAACATCAGATTCAATACACCCAAACCTCAACCCGCCGATTCTTGATCCTCCCCTCATCGGCGCTATTGGCCGCCACCGGCATCTGCGCTCCAAACCCGCGAATCTCGCGAAACACCACACCGCTTTTCACCAACTCCCGCCGCACTGCCATGGCCCGCAGTTTCGACAACAGATCGGCTCGCGCCGGGTCGCTCTTGGCATCGCCAAAGCCTACCAGTGTTACCTGGCCATTGGTTTTGTCGTGCTGCTTTATATAGTCGAGCACCCGGGACAAGTCTTGTTGCGCCTTGTTGTCCAGCGTTGCGCTGCCTTCCTCGAAACGAAAGTTGACCGACAAACGCTGCGCATGACGGCTGAGGGCCTGATAACCCTCGGGCATCAACGCATTGGGTGTCACGCTCATGGCCTGGACGGTCTGGGCGATGAAACCGTTGGCGGCGACAATCGCTTGTCCTTTACTGCTTTGGGCGAACGCCGCCAGTGCATCGGCCCAAGGGTTCTTTGCGCTCGGCGGCAGATAAAAAAACAGTCGACGGGACAGCGGATAGTCTTCCGTGGCAATCAGGTTGTTCAGTGGCGGCATGGCCTGTGATTGCCCATCGACAATTGCCACGGCTTTGGCCCGACGCACGTAGGGCAGGCCGATAAAACCAATGCCTTGTGGGTCTGCACTCACGGCGTCGGACAGTTGTTCACTGGATTCGAAGCGTTTCGCCATGCTACCGAGACTTTTCCCGCGATCACTCAGGACCAGTTCCTTGAAGGTGTCGTAGGTACCGGACTGATCATCCCGCGCATACAGATGAATCGGCCCGCCGCGGCCGCCGATGTCCTCCCAGGTTTTGACTTCGCCACTGAAAATGCGCGCCAGTTGCTCGGTGCCGAGTTGAGTCAGCGGATTGTCCGGATGAAGGATGATCGCCAGGCCGTCGATGGCGATGACTTGTTCGGCACCCGGGCTTTTCAGATCGCCCAGGGATGCAAGGCTCACCCGTTCGCTGTCCTTGATCGGGCGCGATGAGGCGGCGAGGTCGGCATTGGCGGTTTTCAGGGCGGCAAAACCAGTGCTCGAACCATGGGCTGCGACTTCCACGACAACCCGGCTGCCCTGATCGGTTTCACCCACGATGCGCAGTTCGTTGGCGGTAGCCAGGGTTTCGCGGTGAATCCTGCGCAGGCCCTGTTCGCCCAGCAGGCCCTCGACCAGTGCCGGTCCCAAGGCCGCGCCGATGGTGTTGGAGCCCTGAATGCGCAGCACCGGGCCTTGTCCGGATGTCGGCAAATTGCCGGCAGCCGCCAGGTGTGGCAAGCCGAGGCACAGCATCAACAGGAACAACACGCGCAGCATCATGCCGGCACCTTATATAGCCAAAGGAGGTGTCGGGAGATTAAGTCAGTAAGGTTTCCGAAAAATGACAGGTTGCAGTGATGGTCCCTTGTGGGAGCGAGCTTGCTCGCGATAGCGGTGGTTCAGTGACAATGATGTCGACTGACACTCCCTCATCGCGAGCAATCTCCCACAGGGGATTGTGGTTGGTCCTGGATCAGCTCAACTCAAGCCAGATCGGCGCATGGTCCGAAGGTTTTTCCATGCCGCGCAGTTCGTAGTCCACACCGGCGGCCTTCACCCGCGGCAGCAAGCCGTGGGAGGCGAGGATCAGGTCGATGCGCAGGCCTCGCTTGGGTTCGTCTTCGAAGCCACGGCTGCGGTAGTCGAACCAGCTGAAGGTGTCGGTCACGTCCGGGTTCAGGTGACGGAAACTGTCGACCAGGCCCCAGTTCTTCAGGCGGGCCATCCACTCGCGCTCTTCCGGCAGGAAGCTGCATTTGCCGGTCTTCAGCCAGCGCTTCATGTTGTCCGGGCCGATGCCGATGTCGCAGTCTTCCGGGGAAATGTTCACATCGCCCATCACCACCAGCGGCTGGTCGTTCTTGAACTGGCTTTCCAGCAATTGCTGCAAGTCGCCGTAGAAACGCTCCTTGGCCGGGAATTTGGTCGGGTGGTCGCGGCTTTCGCCCTGTGGGAAATAACCGTTCATGATGGTGACTGGTACACCGTTGGCGTCGGCGAAGGTGCCCCAGATGAAACGCCGCTGGGCATCCTCTTCGTCGGTGGCGAACCCTTTATGCAGGGCCAGCGGTTCCTGGC
This sequence comes from Pseudomonas sp. GM33, assembly GCF_000282295.1. Lineage (NCBI taxonomy): Bacteria > Pseudomonadati > Pseudomonadota > Gammaproteobacteria > Pseudomonadales > Pseudomonadaceae > Pseudomonas > Pseudomonas sp. GM33. The sequence goes on along the minus strand of NZ_AKJO01000012.1, from coordinate 55,793 downwards.
GCGAGAGCAGGGCGACGCCGTAATGGCCTTTTTGCCCGTGGAAATACACGTGGTAGCCCAGCGCCTGCACCTCGGCCAGCGGGAATTGCTCGTCGTGGACCTTGGTTTCCTGCAAGCCGATCACATCGGGCTGGTGCTTTTCGATCAGCGCCGCCAGCTGATGGGGACGGGCGCGCAGCCCGTTGATGTTGAAGGAGACGATCTTCATGGTCGGCAGTCCTGGCAAAAGGGCGATGCTAGCTGACATGTGGGAATCGGGCCAGTGTGGGGTGAGGGGATTGGGTTTTGCCTGTCAGTCTTGTGTGGGCAGTGATGGCCCTTTCGCGAGCAAGCCCGCTCCCACAGGTTATGCGCCGGCCTTTGCTTTTGTGGGAGCGGGCTTGCTCGCGAAGGCGATTTCATTGCCTACACTGATTGCGGATCTGTAAGGAACTGTGTCAGCGCCGATCCGCTCGTAACAACAAGAGCGCAGCCATCCGAGCTGTGCCGGGGAGATCAACCGTCATGCCCGAAACATCGACCGCCATCGCCGATATTCACATGCTCGACAGCGGCTACGCCCGTGAAGCCCGTTCGCTGCTGTACCAGGCTTATCGACACGAACCGACCTTCGGCTATCTGTTCGAAGCCGAACGCCCCGGTTACGAACAGCGGGTTCGCGCCACGGTGCGTGAACTGGTGACCCAGCATTTTCTCCAGGACCTGCCGGCCATCGGTCTGCTGGTCAACGACCGCCTGATCGGCATCGCCCTGATCGCGCCGCCGCAGCGTCGGCTTGGGGTTACCGAAAGCTGGGCGTGGCGCCTGCGCATGGTGCTCAGTACGGGATTTCGCTGCACCCGTCGCTATCTGGAGTATCACGCTGCCGTGGAGGCCTGCGTGCCGAACGACTCGGTGCACGTCTTGCCGTTGCTGGGGGTTCACCCACAGTTCCAGGGGCAGCATTTCGGCGAGCAACTGTTGCAAGCCGTGCACAACTGGTGCGCGGTGGATGAACACTCACAGGGCGTGATCCTCGACACCGGGAATCCACGCTATCTGGAGTTCTATAAACGTCAGGGCTACGAGGAAATCGGTGAAGTTGCCGTAGGGCCGGTTCGCGAGCACGTGTTTTTTCACCCCAATCCCCAGGTGTTACAAACAGCAATGGCTTAGCCCACGAACTTTCTTTGCATGTCAGGCTCTATCACGCTTCCATGTTCATCAACCATGCTCGTGATAGCATCCGCGCCTATGAAGTTTCCAGGAAGATTTACCAGTGGCGTGCTCATGCTGTTATCCAGCTGCACGGCGCTGGCGCAAAGTGAATTGGATGTGCGGATCAAACCGTCCAACGATGAACTGAAGGCCAATATAGAGGGCTATATCGGCAGCCTCGGCGATCGTGACGAAGAAGCCTTGCAGCGCTTCAGTCGTGGCGCCGAGGAGCAGGCGCGCAAGGCCGCCCAGGCCTTGGGTTATTACCAGCCGCACATCGACAGCGAAGTGAAGGGCGGCGAAAAACCGCGCCTGGTGTTGAAGGTCGACCCCGGCGAGCCGGTGCACCTGCGCAATGTCACGGTGCGAGTCGAAGGACCCGCAGCGTCCCTCAAATCCTTTCGAATCCCCAAAAGCGACGAGCTCAAGCCCGGTGCCGTGCTCAACCATGGGCATTACGAGGACGCCAAGCGCCTGATCCAGAACCAGGCTTCGCGGTATGGCTTTTTCAGCGGCCACTTCACCCGTTCGAAACTGTCGGTCGACCCGCGGGCCGGCGTTGCCGATATCGAACTGATCTATGAAAGCGGTCCGCGCTATACCTTGGGCAAGGTCAGTTTCGAGGGTGATACGCCGTTCGATGACGACCTGCTGCAACGCATGGTGCCATTCAAGGCCGGTACACCCTATGACTCGGAGCTGATTGCCGAACTCAATCAGAACCTGCAATCGAGTGGCTACTTCGAAGGCGTGCGCGTGGACGCGGCACCTGCGGCGTCAAAAGAAAATGCGATCCCGGTGGACGTCAAGCTCGAAACCCGCAAGCCACGGACCATGGGCCTGGGCCTGGGTTTCTCCACCGACGTCGGCCCACGGGCCAAGGCCAACTGGACCCGGCACTGGGTCAACGCGCAAGGGCACAGTTACGGCTGGGAGGCCGAAGTCTCGGCGCCTCGGCAGAACGTCGGGTTGTTCTACGACATTCCGCTGGACCCGCCGCTGACGGACAAACTGCGTTTTGCCGGCGGCTATCAGAATGAAGACATCGCCGGCACCGACACCCATAGTAAACTGTTGACCCTCGGCCCCGAATGGCACAGCAAACTGCCCAGCGGCTGGCAACGGGTGGTATCGCTGAAGTGGCAGCGCGAGGATTACCAACTGGGCGATGACTCGGGACTCAGTACCTTGCTGATGCCCGGTGTGAGCTATTCGTACCTCAAGAGCGACAACCGCATCGACCCGCACAACGGCTATCGCCTGCAATTCGAATCCAAGGTGGCCAAGGAAGGTCTGGGTTCCGACAGCAACCTGCTCTACGGCACGGCGTTGGTCAAAGGCCTGACCACGGTGTTCGATAAACACCGCTTCCTCGGGCGGGTGCAGGTCGGCGGCAGTGCCACCAACGGCTTCAAATCGGTGCCGCCATCGTTGCGCTTCTTCGCCGGTGGCGATCAGAGCGTGCGCGGCTACGACTATCAGAGCCTGTCGCCGGAAAACTCCGACGGCGACCGCATCGGTGGCCGCTACATGGTGGCCGCCAGCGCGGAGTATCAGTATTCGGTCGCCGAAAAATGGCGAATCGCGACCTTTGTCGATCAGGGCAACGCCTTCAACACCCTCGAGCTGCCGAGCCTCAAGACCGGGGTCGGTATCGGCGTGCGCTGGGTCTCGCCGGTGGGGCCGCTCCGGCTCGACCTGGCCCATGCGCTGGACGACGATGGCGGCATTCGACTGCACTTTTCCATGGGGCCTGAGCTGTGAAGCGTGGTTTGAAAGTAACGCTGCTGGCAATAGCCGCACTGTTGATGCTGTTTGTCCTGACCCTGGCCACGGTGCTCGGCACGGCGACGGGCAGCCGCTGGGCCTTGGGCTTCGTACCGGGTTTGACCCTGGACAACTTCCAGGGTCGGCTGGGCGGGCAGTGGAGTGCCGACCGGTTGCTGTGGCAGCAGGACACCAGCCGGGTTGAACTGAACCAGGTGATTTTCGCCTGGTCGCCGTTGTGCCTGACTCGCATGACCTTGTGCATCGAGCAATTGCAGGCCGACCAGGTCAGCCTGACGTTCCCGCCGGGTGGCGAAGAGCCGGACAGCGGCCCGATCACGCTCCCGGAGCTCAAGTTACCCTTGGCCATCGAACTGGGGGAGATCAAGGTCGGCAGCCTGTTGTTCAACGGCAGTGAAGAGCTCAAGGGCTTGCAACTGGCGGCGCACTGGACGGCTGCCGGTTTGAAAATCGATTCGGTATCGTTACAGCGCGATGACTTGAGCCTGAACCTGTCCGGCCTGCTGCAACCCAGCGGCAACTGGCCGCTCGGCGCCGAAGGTAAGCTGACCCTGTTGTCGACGCCTGAACCCTTGGTGCTGGCGTTGAAGGTCGACGGCGACCTGCTCAAGACCTTGAACCTGAAAGCCGACAGCAGCGGTTACCTCAACGGGCAACTGACCGGCGAGCTGCAACCCCTGGTGGACAACCTGCCGGCCAAGGTGCGGATCACCGCCGATGGTTTCAAACCCGGTGCCGATCTGCCGGATACCCTGCAACTCAATCAGCTTGAACTCACCGGCGCCGGCGACTTGAAGAACGGCTACGCGCTGCTCGGCAAGGCCACGCTGCCCGCCGAGCAAGGGCCGGTCGCCCTGGCGCTGCAAGGCAAGGTCGACGCCAACGGCGCGCAGATCGCCGCGTTGGACCTGACCGCCAACGACAAGCAAAGCCTCAAGCTCACAGGGCTTGTGGATTGGAGCAAAGGCCTGAGCGCCGAAGCGAAAATCGGCTGGCTGGACTTCCCCTGGCACCGTCTCTATCCATTGATTGACGAGCCGGAGGTAGCGTTGCGCCGCTTCACCGGTGAGGTGTCCTACACCGACGGCAAGTACCTCGGTCATTTTGAAGCCGCGGCGGATGGTCCGGCCGGCGCCTTCACCCTGGCCAGTCCGTTCGCTGGCGACTTGACGAAAATCTACCTGCAACAGATTCAACTCCAGGCCGGGCAGGGCAAGGCTGAAGGGCACCTCAACCTGCAGTTCGCCGACGGCATTGCCTGGGACACCGCGCTGGACCTGTCGGCGATCAACCCGGCGTACTGGGTCGCGGAGCTGCCGGGCACGCTGGCGGGGCCATTGCGCAGCACGGGCGAACTGAAAAACGAAGTGCTCAGCCTCAATGCTGACCTGGACCTCAAGGGCAAACTGCGCGGCCAACCGGCGGTGATCCAGGCCAAGGCCGATGGCCGTGGTGAGCAATGGAACCTCAACGCCCTGCAGGTTCGCCTGGGCGAGAACAGCATCAGCGGCAAGGGCAGCCTGCAACAGAAACTCGCCGGGCAGATCGATCTCAAGCTACCGCGCCTGGCCCAGCTCTGGCCAGAGCTGCGCGGCCAACTCAATGGCCGCGTGGATGTCGCCGGCACGCTCAAGGCGCCCCAAGGCAAGCTTGACCTGCAAGGCTCGCAATTGGTTTTCCAGGACAATCGCCTGCAAAGCCTGAACCTGGACGCCACGCTGGACAGTGCGCAACGGGCGAAAATCGACCTCAAGGGCAGCGGCATCCAGGCCGGTGACACCTCGCTGGGAACCCTGACCGCCAGCGGCCAGGGCGACATCAAGAACCAGAAGCTGAGCCTCGATCTGCAGGGGCCGAAGCTGAAACTGGCGCTGGGTCTGGACGGTGCGCTGGATAAAGGCAATTGGCGCGGACGCCTGGCCAGCGGTGATATCCAGGCCGGTGGCCAGGACTGGAAGCTGCAAGGGCCGGCGAAACTCGAACGCCTGGCGGACGGCAAAATCAACTTCGGTGCCCATTGCTGGGCATCCGGTCAGGCCAGCCTGTGCGGGGAGGACTCGCGGCTGATGCCCGAGCCGAAGCTGCGTTATCACCTCAAGCAGTTCCCGATCGACAGCCTCGCGCAATGGTTGCCGAAGGATTTCGCCTGGCAGGGCCGGCTCAATGCCGACCTGCAACTGGACCTGCCGGCCAGTGGCCCGAACGGCCAGGTCAGTGTCGATGCCGGCGGCGGCACGTTGCGCATCAAGGAAAAGGACCAGTGGCTGGACTTCCCGTATCAGACCCTGAAACTCACCAGCAGACTCACGCCCAAACGTATCGACACCGAACTCAATTTCGTCGGCGGCAAACTCGGCGAACTGATGGTGCAGGCGCAGCTCCATCCGTTGCCGAAGAACAAACCATTGAGCGGCTCGTTCCGCTTGAGCGGGCTGGACCTGTCGGTGGCGCGACCGTTCGTGCCGATGGTCGAGAAGCTGGCCGGGCGCCTGAATGGCAGCGGCACGATTTCCGGCGGGCTTTTGGCGCCACAGGTCAATGGCAGCCTGCAACTCAGTGACGGCGTGGTGGCCGGGCCTGAATTGCCGATGGAGCTGCAAAACCTGCACGTTCAGGCGCTCATCGCCGGTGAAAGCGTGCAACTGAACGGTGGCTGGAACAGCGGCAAGGCCGGGCAGGGCAGCTTGAACGGCAACATCGCCTGGGGTCAGGCGCTGGTGGTGGATCTGGCACTCAAGGGCTCGCAGTTGCCGGTCACCGTCGAGCCTTACGCCAAGCTTGAAGTGTCACCGGACCTGAAGATTTCGATGAAGGGCGATGAGTTGGCCATCGCCGGTAAAGTGCTGGTACCCAGGGGTGAAATCACCATTCGTGAATTGCCGCCATCGACGGTCAAGGTCTCCGATGACACGGTGATCGTCGGTCAGCAGACCGAGGAGGGCAAGCCACCGCTGGCGATGAAGATGGACATCGAAGTGCTGGTCGGCGAGGACAAGCTGAGCTTTGCCGGGTTTGGCCTGACGGCGAATGTGCAGGGGCATGTGCACATCGGCGACAACATGGACACCCGTGGCGAGCTGTGGCTCAACGACGGGCGTTACCGCGCCTACGGCCAGCGGCTTTCGGTGCGCCGGGCACGTTTGCTGTTTGCCGGGCCCATCGACCAGCCGTACCTGGACATCGAAGCCATTCGCAAGACCGACGACATCATCGCCGGCATTCGTTTGAGTGGCAGCGCCGAACAGCCGACCACGCAAATCTTTTCGGAGCCGGCGATGAGCCAGGAGCAGGCCTTGTCCTATCTGGTGCTCGGGCGTCCACTGAGCAGCAATGGCGAAGACAACAACATGCTCGCCCAGGCGGCCCTCGGGTTGGGCTTGATGGGCAGTTCCGGTGTGACCAGCGGCATCGCCAAGAACCTGGGGATCCAGGACTTCCAGCTCGACACCCAGGGCAGCGGTGACGCCACCAGCGTGGTAGCCAGCGGCAATATTTCCGAGAAGCTCAGCCTGCGCTATGGCGTCGGCGTGTTCGAACCGGCCAACACCATTGCCTTGCGCTACAAGCTGAGCAAAAAGGTCTACCTCGAAGCCGCCGGCGGCGTGGCCAGTTCGTTGGACATCTTCTACAAGCGGGATTTCTAGACCTGCGTTTTCTTTAAATCCGAGTTGCCCCCATCGCGAGCAAGCTCGCTCCCACAAGGTCCAATGCGATCCTTGTGGGAGCGAGCTTGCTCGCGATGGCGTCAGTGTGGCCGCAACAAATCCCGACGCAATTGATCAACTATTTACCAAGCATGCTAACTATTGCGTTGACATTCGCTGCCTAGGCAGTAACATCTAGACATACATTCACTGCCTAGGCAGCTAACCGGTGGTCAGATGAAACATTTCTCTCCAGACGATTTCCACAATTGCCATCTCGGCCTGCTGCTCGGACGCGCCGCGCTACTCAAGGACCGGATCATCGACACCCACATGGAACCCCACGGCATCACCGCCGCGCAGTTCAAGGTGTTGATCATCATGGCCCAGTACGGCGTCGATTCGCCGGGCGAGTTGTGCCGTCACCTGTCCCTGGACAGCGGCTCGATGACTCGCATGCTCGATCGTCTGGAACAGAAGGGCTTCCTCGCCCGCCAACGCTCCGAGGCGGATCGCCGTCAGGTGCAGCTGGTACTCACGGACGACGGCCAGAAGCTCGCCGGGCTGCTGCCGCACATCGGTGCCGAAGCCATGAATGAACTGGCCGGTGCCATCACTCCAGATGAGCTGAAAACCCTGGAGATGATTCTGAAGAAGATTTTGGTAGCAGCCGGTGACTCGATCACCCTGCTGCGAGTAGGTGACAAATGAGCAACAAACCCTTGCGTGTCGGCCTGAGCCTGGTGCTGTTGGCCATGAGCCTGGCCGGTTGCGCCAGTTACAGCGGCTTGAAAACCGAAGGTGTCAGCCTCGACGCGAAAAACTTCAAGGCCGGGCAATCCCTCGGCGGCGTGACCCTGTCGCCGGCCGCCTGGCCGAAAAACGACTGGTGGAAAAGCCTCGGCGACCCGCAACTCGACGGCCTGATCCGCGAGGCCCTGCGCGACAGCCCGGACATGCAGATCGCCGACGCCCGTGCCCACCAGGCCAGCGCCACCGCTTACGCCGCCGACGCCGCGCGGATGCCGACCCTGGATGCCAGCGCCGGTGTCAGCCGCTCGCGCCTGGCCCGGGACCAGGACCCGCTCGGGCAGGGCGACGCGTACGCCACTATTCGCAATATCAGCACCAGCTTCAACTACAACTTCGACCTGTGGGGCGGCCAGCGCGATGCCTGGGAAGCGGCCCTAGGCCAGGCCCGTGCCGCCGAAGTCGACCAGCAGGCCGCGCAACTGACCCTGGCCGCCGACGTCGCCCGGGCCTACAGCGATCTCGGTCAGGCGCACATCGTGTATGACCTGTCCAGTGAAGACCTCAAGCGCACCCGGCAAATGCTCGAGCTGAGCCAGCGCCGTCTGACGGCCGGGATCGACAGCCAGTACCAGTTCCAGCAGACCGAAAGCCTGGAAGCCACCTCCCAGGCCAATTTGATCGACGCTGAAAAGCGCCTGAACAGCGCGAAGATCGCCCTCGCGGTGTTGCTCGGCAAAGGTCCGGACCGCGGCAATGAAATTGCCCGGCCGAACATTCTTCAGCCGAGTGCGGTAGCGCTACCTTCGGTGTTGCCGGCCGAGTTGCTCGGGCGTCGCCCGGACCTGGTCGCCGCGCGCTGGCGGGTCGAGGCGGCGAGCAAAAGTATCGACGCCGGCAAGACCCGGTTCTACCCCAACTTGAACCTCAGCGCCGCTGCCGGCGCCGAGTCCTTGTTGGGTGATGCGATGTTTGGATCGGCCAGCCGCTTCTTCAGCATTGCACCGACGATTTCTGTGCCGATTTTCGACGGTGGCCGCTTGCGCGCCGACCTCGATTCGCGCGACGCCGACTACGACCTCGCGGTGGCGCAGTACAACAAAAGCCTGGTGAAGGCGCTGGGGGATGTCAGTGACAGCATCAACCAGCTGCGCGATATCGGCCGGCAGATCGCTGCCCAGCAGCACGCCACCGACATCGCCCAGGACTCCTACAACACCGTGGTCCAGCGTTACGGTTCCGGCATCGGCAACTACCTGGACGTGCTCAGCATCGAGCAGCAATTGCTCCAGGCCCAGCGTCAGCTGGCCAACCTGAATGCCGAGCAGATCGACCTGTCGATCCAACTGATGCAGGCGCTGGGCGGCGGTTTCCAGCCTGAGGCCATCGCCTCGGCCAACGCCACGCCAGCCACGCTGACCCACTAATTCAAGGTACTTGTCATGGCCACTGCCGATACAACCCAACCTCCTGAAAACACTCCTGGCAACCCCAATTCGGGCAAACGCAAGTTCATGCTGCTGGTTCTGGCCGCCGCCGTCGTGCTCAGCGGCGCGGGCGTCTGGGCTTATCACGAGTTCTACGGACGCTGGAGCGAAAGTACCGACGACGCCTATGTGAACGGCAACGTGGTGGAAATCACCCCGCTGGTCACGGGTACCGTGGTCAGCATCGGCGCCGACGATGGCGATCTGGTGCATGAAGGCCAGGTGCTGGTGAACTTTGACCCGAACGACGCCGAAATCGGTCTGCAAAATGCCCAGGCCAATCTGGCGCGTACCGTGCGTCAGGTGCGCGGCTTGTATAGCGATGTGGATGGCATGAAAGCCCAGGTCAATGCGCAGAAAGCCGAAGTGCAAAAAGCCCAGGACAACTTCAGCCGCCGGAAGAATCTCGCCGCCGGCGGGGCGATTTCCCAGGAAGAGCTGTCCCACGCCCGCGACGACCTGACCTCGGCGCAAAACGCCCTGGCCAATGCCGAACAAAAGCTCAAGACCACCAGCGCGCTGGTTGATGACACCGTGGTTTCTTCACACCCGGACGTGATGGCGGCCGCCGCGCAACTGCGCCAGGCCTACCTGAACAACTCACGCAGCGTCCTGATTGCACCGGTCACCGGTTACGTGGCCAAGCGTTCGGTGCAACTGGGCCAGCGCGTGCAACCGGGTACCGCGCTGATGGCGGTGATTCCGCTGGATCAGCTGTGGATCGACGCCAACTTCAAGGAAACCCAGCTGCGTGATATGCGCATTGGCCAACCGGTGGAGATCGAGACGGACCTGTACGGCAGCAGCGTCAAATACAGCGGCACCATCGACAGCCTCGGCGCCGGCACCGGCAGCGCCTTTGCCCTGCTGCCGGCGCAGAACGCCACCGGCAACTGGATCAAGATCGTGCAGCGCGTGCCGGTGCGAGTCCACGTCAACGCCGAGGAACTGGCCAGGCATCCGCTGCGGGTCGGCCTGTCGACCATGGTCGACGTGGACCTGCACGACCAGAGCGGGCCGGTGCTGGCACAACAGCCGCCGCAGAAGGCGTCGTTCAGCACCAACGTCTACGACCGTCAGTTGGCCGAGGCTGACGCGATGATCACCCAGTTGATCCACGACAACAGCGCCGCAGTCAGTAAAACCGCGCAACGCTGAAATGCCATTACCTCGACCCTGTGGGAGCGGGCTGTGGCGAGGGGGCTTGTCGGAACGCCGCATCGCCCCGTTTGAGTGCGCAGCACTCACAAGATCTTCGATACATCGGAAATTTTGGGGCTGCTGCGCAGCCCAACGGGGGCAAGCCCCCTCGCCACAGCCCGCTCCCACAGGGTTGGCTGCGTCCGTAACGGACGCAGCACCAATCAGGCTTCCAAGGATTCGCGATGAGCAATAACGCCTCTTTCACGCCCCCCAGCCTGCTGCTCAGCACCATCGGCCTGTCGCTGGCGACCTTCATGCAGGTGCTCGACACCACCATCGCCAACGTGGCGTTGCCGACGATTTCCGGCAACCTGGGCGTGAGTTCGGAGCAGGGCACCTGGGTCATCACCTCGTTTGCGGTGAGCAATGCCATCGCCTTGCCGCTGACCGGTTGGCTCAGTCGGCGTTTTGGTGAGGTGAAGCTGTTTGTCTGGGCTACGCTGCTGTTCGTGCTGGCCTCGTTCCTGTGCGGGATATCCACCTCGATGCCCGAGCTGGTGGGCTTCCGGGTGCTGCAAGGGGTGGTGGCGGGGCCGTTGTACCCGATGACCCAGACGTTGCTGATCGCGGTCTATCCGCCGGCGAAACGGGGGCTGGCCCTGGCGTTGCTGGCGATGGTCACGGTGGTCGCGCCCATTGCCGGGCCGATCCTCGGCGGCTGGATCACCGACAGCTACAGCTGGCCGTGGATTTTCTTCATCAACGTGCCGATCGGCCTGTTCGCGGCATGGGTGGTCACCCAGCAGATGAAAAAGCGCCCGGTGGTCACCAGCCGCCAGCCAATGGATTACGTTGGTCTGATCGCGCTGATCATCGGTGTCGGGGCGCTGCAGATCGTGCTCGACAAGGGCAACGATGCCGACTGGTTCGAATCCAGCTTCATCGTGATCGGCTCGGTGATTTCGGTGGTGGCCCTGGCGTTCTTCGTGATCTGGGAAATGACCGACGAACACCCGGTGGTCAACCTGCGCCTGTTCGCCCACCGCAACTTCCGCTACGGCACCATCGTGCTGATCCTGGGCTATGCCGGGTTCTTCGGGATCAACCTGATCCTGCCGCAGTGGCTGCAGACACGCCTGGGCTACACCGCGACCTGGGCCGGTTTTGCCGTGGCACCGCTGGGGATCCTGCCGGTGTTGCTGGCACCCTTTGTTGGCAAATATGCACCGAAATTCGACATGCGGTTACTGGCGGGCGGGGCGTTCCTGGCCATCGGCCTCAGTTGCTTCATGCGCGCCGGGTTCACCAATGAAGTGGATTTCCAGCACATCGCCATGGTGCAGCTGTTCATGGGGATCGGCGTGGCGTTGTTCTTCATGCCGACCCTGACCATTCTGCTCTCGGACCTGCCGCCGAGCCAGATTGCCGATGGTTCCGGGTTGGCGACGTTCCTGCGGACCCTGGGCGGTAGTTTCGCGGCGTCGCTGACCACCTGGATCTGGATTCGCCGGGCCGACCAGCACCATGCCTACCTGACCGAAAGCATCACCCCGTTCGACCCGGCGACCCGCGAAGCACTGAGCAACTTGGGCGGGGCGGGGGCCAAGTCCTACACGCAACTGGATCAGATGGTGATCAGCCAGGCCTACATCATGTCCACGGTGGATTACTTCACCTTGCTGGGCTGGATGTTCATGGGGCTGATCCTGATCGTGTGGCTGGCCAGGCCGCCGTTTACGGCGAAGGCCGGGCCTGCGGCGTCTGCGGGACACTGACAATCACCGTGGAACCCCTGTGGGAGCGAGCTTGCTCGCGATGGCGGTGGATCAGTCAACAGAGATGTTGAATGTTAATCCGCTATCGCGAGCAAGCTCGCTCCCACAGGGATCTCCTACCGCCTTCAGTTCGCAGGTGCGGCGAGTTGCGGCGGCGGGGCGAAATCAAACGGTGCCAGCGCAAACCCTTGCTCATCCACCTGCAACGCCCACCCTTGGCGATCCCAATCCCCCAGCACGATGCGCCGGGCGGCCTGGTCGCCCAACTGCAACTTGTGGATGGCCGGACGATGGGTATGCCCGTGGATCAAGGTCTTCACCCCGTACTCCTGCATGATCCGCGGAATTTCTTCGGGCGTGACGTCGACGATGTCATTGGCCTTCATCCGCACCTGCGCACGGCTTTCACTGCGCAGTTTGCGGGCCAGCTTGTGCCGGGTGCGCAAGGGCAGGTTACGCAGGATGAACAGGGTGATCGGGTTGCGCAGGTAGCGGCGCAGCTTCATATAGCCTTCGTCGCGGGTGCACAGGCTGTCGCCGTGCATCAGCAGCACCGGCTCGCCGTTGAATTGCACGACACTCGGGTCTTTCAGCAGGGTGCAGCCGGCCTGTTTGCAGAAGGCCTTGCCGAGCATGAAATCACGATTGCCGTGCATCAGGAAAATGGCCGTGCCGCTGTCGCTGAGGTCGCGCAGGGCCTGGCAGATGGAGCGCTGGAAGGGCGTCATGGCGTCGTCGCCAATCCACACCTCGAAAAAGTCGCCCAGGATATACAACGCACTCGCCGAGCGGGCGCGTCCGGCGAGTAAATCCAGAAACGCCCGGGTAATGTCCGGGCGCTCCTCTTCCAGATGTAAATCTGAAATCAGCAATATCACTCAATGATCTCGGCTTTCTCGATGATCACGTCGTCTGCCGGTACGTCCTGGTGGCCGGCCTTGGAAGTGGTGGCCACGCCTTTGATCTTGTCGACAACGTCGGTGCCGGCGGTCACTTTACCGAATACCGCGTAGCCCCAGCCTTGAACGTTCTTGCCGCTGTGGTTGAGGAAGCTGTTGTCCGCCACGTTGATGAAGAACTGTGCGGAAGCCGAATGCGGCTCCATGGTGCGGGCCATGGCGATGGTGTACTTGTCGTTGGAAAGACCGTTGTCGGCTTCGTTCTGGATGCTTGGACGCTTGTCTTTCTTTTCTTTCATGCCTGGCTCGAAACCGCCGCCCTGGATCATGAAGTTACCGATGACACGGTGGAAAACGGTGTTTTCGTAGTGACCGGCTTTAACGTACTCGACGAAGTTGGCCACGGTGATCGGGGCTTTGTCGGCGTTCAGTTCGATGACGATGTCGCCGAAATTGGTAGTCAGTTTGACTTGGGTCATGATCGTTACTCACTAAGGGAATTCGTGGTTTTGGGACATTCCATCCCCTAACCGGTTCAGCCTGTCTCGGCCAAGGTGCGCAGTTTAGCGTGACAGGCACGAATTTCGAGGCAGTTTTTTCATTTGCGGCCCATTAAATGCGACGGTTTACAGAGTGCGCTCTGTCAGGTACTTGACGGCATCGGCTATGATAGCGGCTTTGTTTTGTCCGGCCTTCATTACGGCCACGCACTTGTACGTTCAAGGATCCTATGAGCAAGCCCACTGTCGACCCTACCTCGAATGCCAAGACCGGCCCAGCCGTGCCGGTCAACTTCCTGCGGCCGATCATCCAGGCAGACCTGGACTCGGGCAAGCACACGCAGATCGTCACCCGTTTCCCGCCTGAGCCCAACGGCTACCTGCACATCGGCCATGCCAAGTCGATCTGTGTGAACTTCGGCCTGGCCCAGGAGTTCGGCGGCGTCACGCACCTGCGTTTCGACGACACCAACCCGGCCAAGGAAGACCAGGAATACATCGACGCGATCGAAAGCGACGTCAAATGGCTGGGCTTCGAGTGGTCCGGTGAAGTGCGCTACGCCTCGCAGTATTTCGACCAGTTGCACGACTGGGCGGTGGAGCTGATCAAATCCGGCAATGCCTACGTCGATGACCTGACTCCGGAGCAAGCCAAGGAATACCGTGGCAGCCTGACCGAACCTGGCAAGAACAGCCCGTTCCGCGACCGCAGCGTCGAAGAGAACCTGGACCTGTTCGCCCGCATGAAGGCCGGCGAGTTCCCGGACGGCGCACGCGTGCTGCGGGCCAAGATCGACATGGCCTCGCCGAACATGAACCTGCGTGACCCGATCATGTATCGCATCCGTCACGCTCACCACCACCAGACCGGTGACAAGTGGTGCATCTACCCGAACTACGACTTCACCCACGGTCAGTCGGACGCCATCGAAGGCATCACCCACTCGATCTGCACCCTGGAGTTCGAAAGCCACCGTCCGCTGTACGAGTGGTTCCTCGAGCATCTGCCGGTGCCGGCCAACCCGCGTCAGTATGAGTTCAGCCGCCTGAACCTGAACTACACCATCACCAGCAAGCGCAAGCTCAAGCAGCTGGTCGATGAAAAGCACGTCAACGGCTGGGACGACCCGCGCATGTCCACGCTGTCGGGTTTCCGCCGCCGTGGCTACACGCCGAAATCGATCCGCAACTTCTGCGAAATGATCGGCACCAACCGTTCCGACGGCGTGGTCGACTTCGGCATGCTCGAGTTCAGCATCCGTGACGACCTCGACCAGAGCGCCCCGCGTGCCATGTGCGTGTTGCGTCCGCTGAAAGTCGTGATCACCAACTACCCGGAAGGCCAGGTCGAAAACCTCGAACTGCCGCGTCATCCGAAGGAAGACATGGGCGTGCGCGCCTTGCCGTTCGCCCGTGAAATCTACATCGACCGTGAAGACTTCATGGAAGAGCCGCCGAAGGGCTACAAGCGCCTGGAACCGGCCGGTGAAGTGCGTCTGCGCGGCAGCTACGTGATCCGCGCCGACGAAGCGATCAAGGACGCCGATGGCAACATCGTCGAACTGCGCTGCTCGTACGATCCGGACACCCTGGGCAAGAACCCGGAAGGCCGCAAGGTCAAAGGCGTGATCCACTGGGTGCCGGCCGCGGCCAGCGTCGAGTGCGAAGTGCGTCTGTACGATCGTCTGTTCCGTTCTCCGAACCCGGAGAAGGCCGAAGACAGCGCCAGTTTCCTGGACAACATCAACCCTGACTCGCTGCAGGTGCTCACCGGTTGTCGTGCTGAACCCTCGCTGGGCAATGCACAGCCGGAAGACCGTTTCCAGTTCGAGCGCGAAGGTTACTTCGTCGCCGATCTCAAGGACTCGAAACCAGGTCAGCCGGTATTCAACCGTACCGTGACCCTGCGTGATTCGTGGGGCCAGTGATTCAGCGTCAAGGGAAATAACGTGCTTACGATCTACAACACGCTCACCAAGAGCAAAGAAGTCTTCAAGCCGCTCGATGGCAACAAGGTGCGCATGTACGTGTGCGGCATGACCGTGTATGACTACTGCCACCTGGGCCACGGCCGCAGCATGGTTGCGTTCGACCTGGTGACCCGCTGGTTGCGCTTCAGCGGCTACGACCTGACCTATGTACGCAACATCACCGACATCGACGACAAGATCATCAACCGGGCCAACGAGAACGGCGAGTCGTTCGAAGCCTTGACCGAACGCATGATCGCGGCGATGCACGAAGACGAAGCGCGCCTGAACATCAAGAAGCCGGACATGGAGCCGCGTGCCACCGATCACATCCCGGGCATGCACGCGATGATCCAGACCCTGATCGACAAGGGTTATGCCTACGCCCCGGGCAATGGCGACGTGTACTACCGCGTCGGCAAGTTCATGGGCTACGGCAAGCTGTCGCGCAAGAAGATCGAAGACCTGCGCATTGGCGCGCGCATCGAAGTCGACGAGTCCAAGCAGGACCCGCTGGACTTCGTGCTGTGGAAAGCCGCCAAGCCGGGCGAACCGAGCTGGGAATCGCCGTGGGGCGCCGGGCGTCCGGGCTGGCACATCGAGTGCTCGGTGATGTCCACCTGCTGCCTCGGTGAGACTTTCGACATTCATGGCGGCGGCAGCGATCTTGAGTTTCCGCACCACGAAAACGAAATCGCCCAGAGCGAAGCGGCCACCGGCAAGACCTACGCCAACGCGTGGATGCATTGCGGCATGATTCGTATCAATGGCGAGAAGATGTCCAAGTCCTTGAACAACTTCTTCACCATCCGCGACGTGCTCGACAAGTATCACCCGGAAGTCGTGCGTTACCTGCTGGTGTCGAGCCACTACCGCAGCGCGATCAACTATTCGGAAGACAACCTCAAGGACGCCAAGGGCGCCCTGGAGCGTTTCTACCACGCGTTGAAAGGCCTGCCGAACGTGGCGCCGGCCGGCGGCGAAGCCTTTGTCGAGCGGTTCACCCAGGTGATGAACGACGACTTCGGCACGCCGGAAGCTTGCGCGGTGCTGTTCGAGATGGTCCGCGAGATCAACCGTCTGCGCGAGAGCGATCTCAATGCAGCGGCCGGCCTGGCGGCGCGTCTGAAAGAACTGGCCAGCGTGCTGGGTGTGTTGCAGCTCGAAGCCGATGACTTCCTGCAGGCCGGTGCCGAAGGGCGCGTGGATGCAGCCGAAGTCGAGGCGCTGATTGCCGCTCGCCTGGCGGCACGTGCCGGCAAGGACTGGGCCGAATCCGACCGCATCCGCGACCAGCTCACCGCCATGGGCGTGGTGCTGGAAGACGGCAAGGGCGGCACGACCTGGCGTCTGGCTGACTGATTGCTTTGCTTGTTACAGACAAAACCCGCCTTGTGCGGGTTTTTTTATTACGTAACTTATTGTTTTGTATTAATTAAATTCTTGAGTATGGTGGCGGCCCCACGCTGAGCCCCACACGGATTGCTTGCGTGAAGGGCTGTCGGCTTGCCAAGCAGTTAGCAGTGCCCACCTATTGCGCACCGGACCAAGCTGCACCGTGTAACTGCCCCACAGGCATGCTGTAGCGGCCCTGTTGGCCGCACACACGGCTGGCCCCTGCCTTTTGTGCGGCGCTTAGGGCCCTAGCCCCAAGCGCCCCCCGTAACCCCAAATGGCCCCCCCGTAAGGTAAAATGCGGTGGGGTGCTGTGCAGGGCTGTAGTCATTCACAAAAAATGTGTGTTTTTACAGGTGCATGGTGCTACCACCTCTGCGCTACTTCCATCCTGCGAAACTGCATCCCACGTGACCACCCGTTTGCATTGCATCTGGCCACCGATCGCATCGGATTTGACCATCATGCATCGTAACCATGATCGGTGGAGAGCTGCACATCGCTGCCGTTGACGACAGGCACTAATCAACCCAGCGCAGCCCGCTAAACGCCTTGTGGCTCCTTAAGATGATCTGAATTCAATTTCGAAACGGTCACCATCCCAAAATGTGACCTTTCCGAGCCATTCTTCCTTTATATGGAATCTATTTTTTAGCTTACTGGCATCTTGCCCTTTGCGAACGGCGTCTTCGTCGTCAGTTCTTGCAATGACTACTCGAACAGACTGGTTTGTATCGTATGCTTTTGCGATTCGCTCTCTAAACTCAATATTTCCATGACCAGACCAACGCGAAACGCAATCTACATATTTAATCACGCCGCTCTCTGGCTTGGTGAAAAACTGCTGCCACAGGCTGACTACCAATTCGCCTTTATTATTTTCTGACGAAACCGACCAATTGACATTCTTGAGTGTCGCTCCATATTTAGCAAAGCAATCTTTAATGCCCATTGTTAACCTCCATTAATGCAAAACTATAAATATTCACTGAATCACCCCTGATTTCGTAAGCATCAGCGACTGACCTCTTTTGGCCGATGCTGTTGAAAAAGTCGGTTCTTCCAGATCGCCCACATTCTGACCGCTGAAAATGCGTTTTTTGCGCGCCGCTACGCGAAATCCGAGCCCGGAATCCTCTGCTCAAATTAAAGATTTCAATCTCAGGCGCGTACTTTTCTGCCGTGGAAACCATGGCCGACTTTTTCAACACAATCGGCCGCTCTCTGTCGGTCGTCAACGGCTGCTATTGGCTCACCTTGGTGCGGGCCGCTATCGATCCGCTTAGTCCACAGCCAAACTCAGCCTAGCAATTTTTGAGATCTACGGCCTCAGTTGCATTGAGTGAGTGTTTGGCCAAAAATGAATGCGAAATAGAAAACCTCACTCAGCTCTGCGAGACTTTTTCGGCATGACCTCTGGTGAGGTACACTTGCAGGAGATAAAAGCCAGTTACAGGAAGTGGCTCATGTTTAAGATTAACCCTATCCAGAACCGTATCGCACCGCTGGAAATAAAGCGCTTTGGGGAGCTGGGCTTCACTGAACGCAAGCATTTGCAAGAGTGGCTGGAAAACTGCCCACAGGCGCTGGCACAGGGCGATGGTGAGGAGCTGCTGATCATTCAGAAGGAGTTTGACGGCTTCGATGATACCCGCGAACGGCTCGACCTTTTAGCCCTAGATAAGGAGGGAAATCTGGTCATTATCGAGAACAAACTCGACGACTCTGGGCGTGACGTTATTTGGCAGGCACTGAAATACGCCAGCTACTGCGCTAATCTGAGTAAAGCCCAGGTCATCGAAATATACCAACGCTATTTAAATCAGAAAGCACATGAATCCGGCCAGCCAGCGGGCAGAGCAGCTGACAACCTGATCGAGTTTCTAGAGATCGACGGACTGGAAGCCGCACAGATCAACCGGATAAAGACACAGCGGTTGATCTTAGTCGCCGCTCGTTACCGCAAAGAAATCACTAATACGGTACTGTGGCTCAGTCAGTTTGGAATCGCCTGCCAATGTTTCAAAGTGACGCCCTACCAGTCAGGTGATGAACTATTCCTCAACTGTGAGCAGATTATCCCCACGCCGGAGTCTTCGGATTTTATGATCGGAATGGTGGCCAAGGAAGATGAGGAAAAAAGTGCCGACAGTGAACAGAAGCATCGTTACACCCTGCGGCAAGACTTTTGGGAACGGGCGCTGGAAGCCTTCAGTCAGAGTAATTGCTCCGTGTACAACAATATCAGCCCAACGAAGGATCACTGGCTCAACGCCGGCTCAGGTCTGAGCGGTATGCCATATCAGCTTGTCTTCGGTAAAAACGAAATACGAGTCGGTCTTAGCCTGCAAAGCAGTCAGGCCGCTGCGAACAGCTTTGTGTTCGAGCGCTTGGAGGCACAGAGGGATGGGATTGAAGCAGCGTTTGGACATAATCTTGTTTGGTTGCCGTTGCCCAACAAAAAGGCCTGTCGTATCCAGTACACCAAAGACGTTGATGGGTACGACAAATCGAACTGGTCGGAGATAATCCAGTGGATGATTCAGCACATGACTCGGCTGGAGCAGGCATTGCGCGAACCGCTGAAGTTGATTAACAAACAGCTGAAGCAGAAGAACCTTTCTGCTGATGACATGTTGGAAGGTGCGGCAGACTGAGCCGTTCCTGATTTCGTAGCGCTTTTGCCGAAAGCTGGCTTAGGCCGAAGGGCCGTTATTGGCCGATTCTGTTGAAAAAGTCGGTCTGCCCAAACCGCCTGATCATTGACTGGTGAAAACGCCTTTTGCACGCTACTACGTGAAATCCGAGTCCGGAAGCCTCTGCCAAAAATAAAGATTTCAATCTCGGAAGCGTACTTTTCTGATGTGCAAACCAGGCCGACTTTTTCAACAGAATCGGCCGATTATTGCCTTTCACGATGGGCTCCAATCGACCATAGCTGACGCTCAGGATTTCTCACTCTCAAACCCAAGCCGTAAACTTGCACATCAGTGACGACAAGTCGTTTTGCATAGGAGGCTGGATTACTACGCAAAACTGACCCACGCAATATTATGCGCCATCCCAGACCAACGGTCATGATCTGTCATCAAATGACAAAGCGCTGTCGCCAAATGGAAGGTTGGCAGCCCCCCCCGTCTATAAACTCCTTCTCACGGGCCGCTCGGCAAGCCTTTATTTGTTGGTTCGCAATAGCCGGATGTACGACCTAGTGCGCCTTGAGATAGAGAATGATTTTCCCCTAACCGAGAAAACACGTCACAGCCCAGCAAGCCTGCGGCATACAGTGGTTTCAATGAGCAAATAAATTGCACTGGTTGAAAATGTTTTGGCTGCCTTCGCTTAGTCAAGGCATCGCTGAATGGAGGGATATTTGTGGCGTTTGAAACCTCAACACATCCAAGTCAAAGAAAACAAATCCTACGCGTGTCGTGCATTGTCTACCTGCTGGCATTGCTACCAGCTTGGTTTTTTACAAGTATCGGAAACTTTGGCCTCGGGTTAGCCGTTTGGCTAGGTTGCGTTTTTGTTTGGAAGCGCTCGATCCGTCAGGTTGATAAAGAAGTCTTGGCTGATAAAGCAAAATGGGAAGCGCTTCTGGCGCGTCGAGACTCTCTAATGAGAAAGGCGCAAATGAAGATTTATCCCGAAACCCCCCTTGAGTGTTTTTCTTTGCTTGAGGAAATCGACGAAATCTTAGGTTGGTCGTTCGCGGATTGGGAAATCAACAGAAGAAACTTGGATACGCTCTGGGATTATCGCGAACAAGTTGAGCAAGATTTATGGCGACTGTCAGATAGTAGACTTGAGTGAAAGCCGTGACGAGCAAAAGGACTCTCTCCATGATGATCTCCTGCTGTATTGTCCTAGGTCAAAGCAACACTAACCCAATGAATGTAGGCTGACCTCAGCCGGTACTTATGAGTCATGACAACTCTTCAGTTCCGGTGAGGCTAAGCAATGGGTAAACAATGGAATTTCGAGAGGTAGGGTCGTCATGAAGCTCAAAGTCGCGCTGTTTTCCCTTGCGTTGGCTCTGTTTCAACCGCTAGCGTTTGCTGCCGTGGATGTTGATTCACTTATTAAGAAAAGCAGCCAAGGCGACCAACCTTCGATGAGTCTTCTTGCGAAATACATCGTAGATAATTCTCAAACTTGTGGCCAAATTAAAGCCACTCCCTGGCTTCAGCGCTTTGCAGAACAAGGCAGCTCTGATGCGCAAGTTATTCTTGCGAGCTGCCTTTTAGACTTGAAAAGCGAACCTCAAAGAGACGCTACTCAAAGTGTCTATTGGCTAAAGAAAGCTGCGGACCAAGGTAATTCGTTTGGGCAAGCGATGTTGGGATTGCTGTACGGGATGGGTGTGCCTGGCCTTCCAAAAGACACCAAACTCTCTAGATATTGGTTAGAAAAAGCCAACTCGCAAGATAATCCTCAAGCCCTCTTTTTCCTGGGGGTTCTTGAAATGCTGGAAAACCCTGATAAAAACTTTAGAAAAAGTTTTCCTTTGATGGAGCAATCTGCTGAAAAAGGTTATGCCCCCGCTCAGAGTATTGTCGGTGGTATGTACCTTAGCGGGGCTACAGATCTTCCAAAGAACACGGAGAAAGGTCTGTCTTTTCTGAATCAGGCGGCAGAACAAGATGATTCATCAGCGATGATTGTACTTGGCGAGTCGTACCTCGGCGGCATTGAAGGTGTACCCCAAAATCCTATGAAAGGTGAGACATATCTACGAAGGGCAGCGGATCAAGGAAATAGTTCGGCGCAGATTAAAATGGGGAATCGACTTTTGTACGGATTAGATATCCCCAAAAATCCCACTGAAGCATTCAGTTGGTACCTAAAGGCTGCGAGTCAAGGGAGCGCTGAAGCTCAGTATAAACTGGGCGAACTTTACTATGAGGGCAAAGGAGTGCCTCAAAACTATAAGCAGGCCGCGAGTTGGTATTTGAAGTCCGCTGAACAAAAGTACCTTAGTGCTATTAGGGCGCTCGCAAACTGCTATGCTTTTGGGGAAGGCGTAACGCAGGACTACAAACAAGCTTATGTATGGGCTTCTCTGGGAGCGGCGATCGATACATACGGCTTTGGAAACTTCACGGAAAGACGTGACGAGTATGCTACGAAGTTGCCCCCCGCGAAGCTGGCGGAAGCGCAAGAGTTAGCAGGTAAGTACTACGAGAAATACAATCCAAAGTAAAAGCACGGAGACGTGATTAATGAGTGTCTAGCCCTAACTCGCAATAAAGGCGAAACGATCAATCTGAGTGACGCCCTAAATGCAGTCCCACAGAAGTGTGGAGTAGCTGCGAGCTGGAAATTATGCCGTCGTGGCACAGATCAAGGGCGGTCTAAGGCTTGGAATTGCCAATATGCGGCGGGGCCTGATGCCTCTTTCATCGGGACATTGCTGCTATGCTGATCCACAACTGCTGACGCAAAAATCATCAATCCGCCCTAGTTACGTCAACAGTCTAAATGAACTGAAGGGATTTATTCGCGGGAAGCGGGGACAGATACGGCCGTTTATCCAGTTACAGGTAGCAGCTATGAATAATGAGGAGAAGGGGTTTTGGAAAGGCTTAGCGTGCGGGGTTGGAGTTGCCGTGGCGTTCGCGCTCTCTATTGCACCTAAGCCGACAGTCATCGTTATCGTGTGTTTTCTTGTTCTAGCTGGTATCGGTTGGGTGTTCTGGTGGCTGGGGGAGAAATACAATTCCGCTGACGACCGACGCCGTGCCCGTTATAACAAAATTTGGAAAGTAGTAGGCTACATCACTTCCTACGGGCTGATGGCATTTTTGCTTTGGTCTTTCCTAAAAACTGGGCATCTTTAGCAAAGTCCAGAGTGTCGCGGCTTATTTTTCGGGAATGGGCTTACCTGAAGAGTCCTTCCATGACATCACGGATCGACTCGGAAGTCCTGCGGGTTAACTTTAGGGGGGCCTAAGCACAGGGGCATTGCTGGGGCCGCAGCCAACGTACGGCGTGGTAAAATAAGCATGCCGTGCCACCAACCAAGGGGCCGCCACTTTGCAGCGCGCAGACTACCTACACTGGACATCAGAACCTTGCTGCATCAAGGGTTACTGAGGGACTCCGCACCCGGCACTTTGAGTTTAGGCGAGCTGATATTTGATTGCGAAGCCCCCGACCGCTCGGCACTGTTAGTTAGTTGGATTGGACACCGGCAAGCGTTACCTCTCCGCTGGACTGGAGTGCGTGGCCGTCCTGTCGCGCACCGAGTTTGTTGGTGCTGCCCTCAGTGCGGAAAGCCTACTTCACTGCGTTACCTGCTCGAAACTTTCGCCTGTGCCAAGTGCCATGGACTGCGCTCTGGGCTTGGTACTGCTGAACGGTTGCGCAGGGCTAAGGACGCAGTAGCCGTGTTAGAGGCAGCAGTACAAGGGCCCACTGCATTGCTGGCAGAACTAGCGAGCAGGTCTGTCACGCCCCCTGTAGTCGAGGCGGTCGGGCGGCGTGATGCCGAAAGCAGGGCAGCGCTCCAGCAAGCTCAGCGTGAGCAACGGCTGGCGGCGATACGCCGCGCCAAGCGGGAGCAACTGCCATGAGAAAACCACACACGGGCGAGGTTCCAGCCCTGGAGATGGGCGCGTTCCGGCAGATGGGTGGGCTGGATGCTGGAGCAAAGCTGGAGCTAAAGGGTGGGCTAGAGGGCGAAGTGCGGATCACCACCCAAATGATGGGCGATCATCTGTTGGTGACGGCTAACGAGGCGACGCAGCGGCTGGACCTCACCATGAGCGTGGACAAGTGCAATAGACTTAGAGTGCGAGTGCTCTGCCCTCGATGCTCCACGCGGCGGCGGAAGCTCTACCTATGGACGGGTGGATTCGCCTGCCGGGGCTGCCATGGACTGCATAGACCAAACAGCGTCGCTCCGCGCGCCGAGGGGCGGGACTTGGTGGCAGGGTACGAGCGACTACGCGCCAAGCTCCACGCACGGGATATGCCAATTCAGTGTATTCGCAGACCTGTCGGGATGAAGCGCATGTACTTCCAGCGCTGGGTCGAGCGCCTGAAGGTGGTTGAACCGCTGGCCTTGGAAGAAATGCGCCGCTATCTCCAGCGGGCGGGATTGCTGGGACTATTCAGTGTTGGCCCCAAGAAGATGGGCAGACCAAAGACGCGCCACCCGGCCCGTAAAGCGGGGTAGCAGGACCGCCAGTGCTCCGCAGTCCGCAACATGGAAGGGGCTACAGGCGGCACTACCAGTAGGGGAGGCAAGGGAGGCGCAGTGCAGCCAAATTGTTATAGGTTAAAAAAAAATAAAATTTTATTTTTAGCTATATTCCCCCCCCTTAACTCGTAAGTAGAACTATATTTTTGGTTTTTTATTTTTTTAAAGCTGCATTTAATTTGGGGGCACCCCCGCCTCCCTTGCCTCCTAATTTTTCGTTTTGGTGCGTAGACCGAATATATCCCGCCGACCAGCATGGCCTTTAGCCGTTGTGCAACCGAGTTGAAGCAGCCGCTCGGTGAACGTGGTGTGTGCTACGGCTACCTTGATACCCTCTTGCGTGACCCAACTTTGGTAAAGCTGGAAAAGAGTCGCTGACTTCTCACGTCCCGACAGGTCACGCTCAACCATGCCTGACTCCTCAACAAAACGTGCCACTTGATCAGCCGCAGTTCTCCATGTCTTGAGCTCGGCCAGACTACTTACCGGCGTGGTGAAGCCATTTTCTAATCCGCTAGCGTAGGCCCGTAGGGCAAGGTTCAGGATTCCAGGCAACTCCTTCATTAGTTTGTCCGAAAGCAGGAGGTCGCAGTTGCCTAGCTCGGGCTTAAACTCGTTGTTGAATCGAAGAATCAGCGCACGGCGAAACATCCCATCCGAAAAGTCCCGTGTGTGGGGCAAGTGGTTCGCGCCAAACCAGCAAGTAGCGAAGGGGTGCATAGTGAACGGATTCTGATGCTTATGCTCGACCGTCATTCCTTCACCCGACACGATTGCCTTGAGTGCGGCGTCGTCGATGGTCATCCCCTGTTTCATTTCGCTAACCAAATTAACTAACTTGTTGTGCAACTCGGCGCGTTGAAAGCTACTGCCGAACGACGCAGGTTGGACGGCTGAGACAGCGTCAGGACCGCACAGCCCCTCAATTACTCTCAGCACCACGGACTTACCATTGCCGCCCTCGCCAATCAGCAGAACAAACTTCTCCAGTCGGCAGTGCGCCATCAGCGAATAACCCATCATTTCAAGCAAGGCAGTCGCCTTGTCCGAGGCGTCTTCGTCGCCATCAAAGACTGATTCTAGAAATAACTCGAACCGTGGCGCTTTGGCCTCCGAGTCGAAATCCACGGGGAGTTGAGACGTGCGGTAGTGCTCCCGATTGTGGGGCTCGATATACCATTCCCCCTTCTGTAGAGATAACTCCCCATTCAGCACGTTGACACACTCGGGCGGGCCTACGTTGAAGGCGCAAGACTGAATGTAGACCTCGGTCTTGAGCAGGTCGGTCACAGAGTCCACAAGCCCTTTAGTTACGTTCTCGGCACTGGCTTCGACCTCAGCCTGCACCAGTTGTCGAAGTGCTCGCTCCTCGCACAGCTGCCATACGCCGCGCTCACTCCACTGCCAAACGCCAGAGTGCGCACCTACAAGGTTTTTGTGCCCGACTTTTTCAATCGCGTTGCGTGCCAATTGCAGATGGTCGCACCCGCCTTTGGCGGAGCGTATCGCGCTGCGCAGTGCGCCCTTTGGTGTGCCTGTACTCTTTTTGATCTGCTTAAGTACGGCTTCCCCTTCGACAGGTCCTAAGAAGCCCGCCTGCACGGCTAGCGTGGTCACTTCCTCAGGCTCGGCGTCCTTGGCAAGCTTCTTGGCTCGCGCCAGCAGGCTTTTAAACTCGCTCCAGCCTTCCTCGGAGGCGTACTTCTTAAGCGTGCCCAGCCCTACCGGATTGGTCGCGTCCGTATGAAAGCTGCGCCATTTTTCTTCGACTTCGCTGTCGTCGCCTGCGCTCCACTGACAAGCCAGCTCTAGCCCATCCGCAGATCCACCCATTTCGAAGTGCAGGGCCATGAGTACGGCCAGCCAGCGGTCGTAGTCGCAGTCCGGCTTGATGAAGGCCAGCAGCTCGCCCAGAAACCCAGTGTCGTGCAAAGGTCCGTGTTGTCTCCTTGGCGCAGCGGGTCGTGGCGCTTCTCTTCCGTTCGCCTGCCAAACCGCGTCGATGAAGTCCTGTCCAACCTCAACCAGTTCACCGATACAAGATGCGGAGTCGAGGAGCATGGTCTTTCCCGGTGACGGGGCCACTACTAGCATGGCTCTCCCCTCGGTGGCGCTGCGGCCGGTTTTTACATCGATGCTGTCGGGGCTTTTAACTGTGCTGAAGCCTTGCTGCCAAGCCGTAGTGCTGGGTGCTCGGCGAAAGCGGTAGTGCATCCCCTTACGGGTCTGTTGAATCCAGTTGCACTCGAGACCATGCTCCGAAATAAGTGCCTGCAGTCTTGCGAGTGACTCCGACGAGTCGGCGTCAAGCACCATAGTCTGATCATCGACGATGATTCCCAGCCCAGCCTGGGGATTCCTGCCCCAGTAATCATCAATTGCGTCGTGGCTAAGTTTTTCGAGCCACGACGACCACCCGACTAGCGTTATCTTCGTTTCCATACCAACCGGAATTGGCCTGTCCCCGAAATCGAGCAATTCATGCGCTCTACGTTGAAAAAGGTTTTCAATATGTGCCCATTGGCCCGGAGATCCTTCATAGATGGTCATGCCAGCACCTCCATCGCGAGCAAGTCGGCCTCAAGGTGAATATGAGCAATTCGATTGAACGCTTGGTGGTAGACCTGAACACAATTCACCTGCGCGGCGTTTCGATTACCGGTGATTGTGGCGTCGGTCATGACCAACCACTGTGGCTCGACTGCACTAAGTATCCCGGTGTATGTCACTGGGACAAGCTGTATAACCACGCTCTGGCCAAGGTAGAAGTCAAGTGGGCTGGCTTTGGGTAGCGATAGATTTTCCATTGGGTTCCTCTCCTGAGAAGCCCAACCTGTAAGGGGTGTGGTGCGCGCAAAGGGGTGTAAAATTGCACTTGTATTGTTCCGCCCAAAGCCGCTGACTCCTTAACTGGTCGGCGGTTTTTTATTGGGGTTGGTCAAGCTGAGCGTTTACCCAGGACTCAACCATCAGACTGTCCCAGCCAACGGCGTGCAGTCCAGCAATCGGCTTACCCTTGGGGAACTTGCCCTCGGCCATCAACTCGTAAATTTTAGTGCGACTAAGACCCATAACTTTTTGTAGGTCGTGGATGCGTAGAATCATCCGGGGGAAGGGTGCGCTGGTCATGTTGGATATGCCCCAATTAGGGCCGCTGCGGGGTGCGGCGGTATGGGGCTATGCTGTGCGGTACGGCGGGTTTAAAAAATTACCCAGCCGTTACGGTATTGGGGTTTACCGTACCGCTTAGGGGGTTTTACGGGGGCGGCCAGCTTTGCGGGCATAGGCTGGCGCAACGTGCTTGATCCATTTCCTGATGCTTTCAGGCTTGTCCGGTAGTTGCGCTTGGTAGCCCTCATCAATCATCTGATTCCAGACCGATTGAACCATCATTGCGAGTTTTATCACCTGAGCGATATCAGCTTCCCATAGCTCGGTGGCTATGGCCTTTGCCCTATCAATCGCGGCGTCCTTAAGCATATTGGTCACGCCTAGTGACTTCTTATATCTGTTGTCATTCACCACGACTTGGGGAAGGAGCGCAGCCCCGCAAAATGTGGCAACGCACAGAAGCAAGCAGTCTAGTTTGGCTTTTTGCGCCGGATTAAGCATCGCGGCTAACTCTTTGGCCTTAGTGACCACACCCTGAACGGCTACTTTTCGCATGGGCAGGGTTGCCGGGGGAGCAGCAAGCTCAGAAAGCGCGATTAGCACCCGCAGCGGTCCGAAAGACGACTGTTCCCCCGCATCCTCGAAGTGCTGCGTGAGTGCTTCGTCGATAGACTTCATGCTCCCCCCCTCCCAAATGCGCCATGCACTACATTCGCCGCTGGCGCGGTGGTGGCGTAGTCAGCCCATGTCTGCATTAGCTCCCGGCGCTTTTCCAGCAGGTTGCTTCGACTGTAGGCGGCCTCTGTCTGGTCGCGCTCA
Source organism: Pseudomonas sp. GM33 (assembly GCF_000282295.1). Taxonomy (NCBI): domain Bacteria; kingdom Pseudomonadati; phylum Pseudomonadota; class Gammaproteobacteria; order Pseudomonadales; family Pseudomonadaceae; genus Pseudomonas; species Pseudomonas sp. GM33. The sequence continues at coordinate 28,111 of NZ_AKJO01000012.1, read as the reverse complement.
TCATGTGCCAGCGCCAGCTCACAAACTTCACGCGGGTAGTGAGTGCATTCACTCGCCCACGTGCGAAAGGTGGCGCGGAAACCGTGGGTGGTTATGTCCGGTAGTCCCATTGAGCGCAGCAGGTTAAAGGTTGCTCCGATGTGCATGACGCCAGACTTGCTGCTGGTGCCAGGAAACAGATAAGGACTGCCAGCAATGCGTGGAATGCTTTGTAGCAATGCAACCGCCTGCCGCGAAAGCGGAACTGTAAACGGCTGGCGTGTTTTCATGCGCTCGGCAGGTAGGCTCCATGTGGCAGCTTTAAGGTCGAACTCGTCCCAAGTGGCAAAACGAACCATTCCGGCGCGAGCAGCAGTCAGAATCAACAATTGCAACGCAGTAGCATCACGTCCCTCTCTAGAAGCCAGTCTGCCCATGAACGTCGGTAGGTCGCGCCAAGCCATCGCTGGATGATTGTTCTTTTGCCTTGCGCGCTTTTTGTCGGCTCGACTCAGTAGGTTGTCCAAGTGGCCGCGCCAGCGTGCAGGATTCTCCCCGGTCCTTAGTTTGAGCGTTTTGGCTGCATCCAGCACCCGCTCGATATGGCCGCGCAACTCATCGGCTGTTGCTGGTTTCGCGCTCCAGATCGGCTGCAGAGCACGTAGTACATGCTCCGTCTGTATTTGATCAGGTCGCAGCGTGCCCATAGTCGGGAGAGCGTAGCGTTCCATAATTGACAACCAGCCTTTGCGGCGGCGTTCAGTCAGGTGTTGGCAGTGTGCCGAATGGTAATCCAGCACCAGCGATTTGAAGGTCGCGACATTGGCCTGTTCTGCTCGGCGCTGCTGCTCGGCTCGGCGCTCATCCAAGGGATCGCAGCCCTTCAGGATCAGTGCTCGTGCTTCAGCGGCGGCTTGCCTAGCTGCTTTGAGTTTTGCCGCTGGATACGGTCCCAGGCCCATATCTCGGCGCTTGCCGTTGAGTTGGTAGCGCAACAGCCAAGACTTGTTTCCCCCGGCCTTGATTACCAGATAAAGCCCGTCACCGTCCGAGTATCTACCCGGCTCGGTTAGGTGCTCGACTTGCTTCGGATTTAGCTCGCTCATTGCAACAGCCCCACACTCAGCCCCACATATTTACACGGGTTTAGGCGTACAGCCACATACCGCCACGCATATTGTACCACCGGTATGCCCAGTATTTACTGGGGTTTATGCACAATTACGTATTTCGGCGTACAAATAAAAAACCCGCCTTGCGCGGGTTTTTGTTTTAGGGGCTGGCAGTTCATTTTGAAGTGACAGGGCTGACGCCTTCGCGGGCAAGCCCGCTCCCACAGGTTCAGCGGGTTGCACAGATTTTGTGTACGACACGGACACTGTGGGAGCGGGCTTGCCCGCGAAGGGGCCCGCTCGGGCAACTTGTCATTCAGCCTGGCGCAACCGCTTGTACAGGGTATTGCGACTAACCCCCAACAGCCGCGCCAGATACGAAATATTCCCCCCGACCGCCTGTAACTGCCGATTCAGTGCTTCCACATCATTCAAGTCGATGCCCAGCGGCTCCGGCGTCTCTACCGGTTCCATCTCCAGGTCGACAAAAAAATCATCCGGCAAGTGCTCTGCCCGCACCGGTTGTTCTTCGGCCATGGCCAGGGCCACCTGGATCACGCTGCTGACCTGGCGCAAATTGCCCGGCCACGGGTGGCGGCCGAACAACGCCATCACTTCCTGGCTCAAACCAGCCCATTGTGCCGGTTCGCGGTGCTGCTCCCACAGGCGTTTGAACAGTGCCTCCTTATCGCTGCGCTCACGCAGGGGAGGCAGTTCCAGGGTCAGGCCGCCGATGCGGTAGTACAAGTCTTCACGAAACCGCCCCAGTTGTACTTGTTCGCGCAGCGAGCGATTGGTCGCTGAAATGATGCGCAAGTCCACAGGGAACAATTCGCTGCTGCCCACTGGCTGCACGCAACGCTCCTGCAACACCCGCAACAGTCGCGCCTGAGTCGGCAGCGGCATGTCACCGATTTCGTCGAGAAACAGCGTGCCTTTGTCAGCCTTGCGGATCAGCCCGATGCTGCCTTTCTGGTTGGCGCCGGTGAACGCGCCTTTCTCATAGCCGAATAACTCGGATTCCACCAATTCGGCGGGAATCGCCGCACAGTTGACGGCGATGAGCGCTTGTTTGCTGCGTGAGCTTGCGTGGTGCAGGGCCTTGACGAAGACTTCCTTGCCGACCCCGGTTTCACCGTGGATCAGCAGTGGAATGTCTTTTTCCAGCAAGCGTTCGGCCTGGCGCACGGCTTTTTCCACGCGGCTGTCGCCGAAATGCAGGGTGTTGAGGCTGATGGCCGCGGGTGTAGCGACAACCGGCTCGGTGAACACTCGGGGTTGAATGGATGCCTGTTTCGGCCGCTTCAGCAGGCACTGGAAGCGGTTGCGTCCGGAGGTTTGCAAGGCGAAGGGCAGGCCTTCGGGCTGATTGAGCAGTTCCAGCAGCGAGACCTTGAACAGGCTTTCGACACTGACCCGCGACAGGCGGATGCCCAGCAGATTGTCGGCCCGGCGATTGGCCGACAGCACCTGGCCGCTTTCATCGAAAATCAGCAAGCCGGCCCATTGGCTGTCGAGGTTGTTCAGGCCGGTGTTGAAGGTCAATTGGAAATGCTGGCCATGGAACAGGTTGAGGATCAGCCGGTTTTCCACGGTCTGGCTCATCATCTTGACCATGCCCAGGGTGTGGGAAGGCGGCAGGTAGCTGTCGCTGGACACGTCCAGCACCGCGATCACCTTGCGCTCGGCATCGAAAATCGGCGCGGCGGAACCGGTCATGAAGCGGTTGGCCTTGAGGAAATGTTCATCGTGCTCGATGTGCACGGCTTGTTCGCAGGCCAGGGCGGTGCCAATGGCGTTGGTGCCGGTGCAACGTTCCATCCAGCTGGCGCCGGCGCTGAAACCCCGGGCCAGCTTCGGCTCGATAAAGCGCTGGGTGCCCCACGAGGTGAGTACCTGGCCCTGATGGTCGGCGAGCATGATCAGGCAATTGGAATTGCTCAGGATGTTCTCGTAGTAGGGCAGCACTTCCTGGTGGGTGGTTTGCACCAGTGAGTGCTGGCTCTCCAGCAGTTGCGCGATGCCCGCGGCCGGCAATTGATCGAATGCCGGCGCGCTCTGATGACTGAGGCCGAACGCGCGGCAACGCGACCAGGAGTCCTGGATGATGGCGTCGTGGGACAGCGGCGATGCGGGTGCGGGCATGGCAGTCAGTCTCTGAATCAGCATTTTATTGTTTTTATGGGTACATGCGCCCCCTGTAGGAGCTGCCGAAGGCTGCGATCTTTTGATCTTGTCTTTGAAGAGCAAGATCAAGAGATCGCAGCCTTCGGCAGCTCCTACAGGGGCCGTGAACAGTCCGTAGAGTGTTGTTCACTATTGTTCACTGTCAATGGGTGAACTGTTCAATTGTTCATTTCAGATTGTTCATTTGTGTTCAGCAACGAACGTCGACGGGCTGTGGTTTTCACTGATTTCTAGCTGAATCAATGGCTTGGGATTTTTGGCACGGATGTCGCTTTATCGCTCCGGTCGCTTGACTCCAATAATAAAAGGCCGAGCCATGTCACTCACCCTGGAGCACGTCAGCCGCACCGTCGAGGGCCAGACCTGGATCGACGATGCCAACCTGAGTTTTGAACCCGGTTCCTTCAACGTCTTGCTGGGGCGCACCCTGTCCGGCAAAACCAGCCTGATGCGCCTGATGGCCGGTCTGGACAAGCCCGACAGCGGCCGCATCCTGATGAACGGCGTCGACGTTACCCAACGGCCGGTGCGCTTGCGCAATGTGTCGATGGTCTATCAGCAGTTCATCAATTACCCGACCATGACGGTGTTCGACAACATCGCCTCGCCGCTGCGCCAGGCCGGTGTATCCAGCGAGCTGATCCAGAGCAAGGTGCTGGAAACCGCGAAGATGCTGCGCATCGAAAAGTTTCTGAAGCGTTATCCACTGGAGCTTTCCGGTGGCCAGCAACAACGCACGGCCATGGCCCGGGCGCTGGTCAAGGATGCCGAGTTGATCCTGTTCGACGAGCCGCTGGTCAACCTCGACTACAAGTTGCGCGAGGAACTGCGCCAGGAAATGCGCGAGCTGTTCAAGGCGCGCCATACCATCGCGATCTATGCCACCACCGAACCCAACGAGGCCCTGGCCCTGGGCGGCACCACGACCATTCTTCACGAAGGCCGGGTGATCCAGAGCGGACAGTCGTCCTCGGTCTATCACCGGCCGCAAACCGTGCTGGCGGCGGAGTTGTTCTCCGAACCGCCAATCAACCTGATGCCGGGGCGCATTGCTGGCAACGAAGTGAGTTTCGCCAACTTCGTGCACTTTCCGCTGAACGTCGATTTGCGTCCGGTGGGCGAGGGCGAGTTCCGTTTCGGTGTGCGACCCAGCCATATCTCGCTGGTGCCGAGCAATGACGATGACCTCGAACTGGCGGTGACCGTCGAGGTGGCCGAGATCAGCGGCTCGGAAACCTTTCTGCACGTGCGCAACGAGCATTTCCTGCTGGTGCTGCACTTGCCGGGTGTTCACGAATACGACGTCGATGCGCCGATCCGTATCTACATCCCGACCCATAAACTGTTTGTGTTCGATACGCAGGGCCGGCTGGTACAGGCGCCGGGCCAGCGTGTCGCGAGGGTAGCCTGATGGCCGAAATCCGTTTGCAGAACCTCGCCCACAGCTACACCAAAACCCCGGTGGGACCGGAGGACTACGCGATCCGCGAGATGGACCACATCTGGGAGCAGGGCGGCGCCTATGCGTTGCTCGGTCCGTCGGGCTGTGGCAAATCAACCTTGCTCAACATTATTTCCGGGCTGCTCAGTCCGTCCCAGGGCCATGTGCTGTTCGATGGCAAAGCGGTCAACGACCTGACGCCGGAGAAGCGCAACATTGCCCAGGTTTTCCAGTTCCCGGTGGTCTACGACACCATGACGGTGTTCGACAACCTGGCCTTCCCGCTACGCAACCAGGGTATGGCCGAGGCAAGGATTCATACCAAGGTGCAGGAAATCGCCGAAGTCCTCGACCTGCAGAACCTGCTGAGCAAAAAGGCGCGCAACCTCACTGCCGACGAAAAACAGAAAGTCTCCATGGGCCGCGGGCTGGTGCGCGACGATGTGTCGGCGATCCTGTTCGACGAGCCGCTGACGGTGATCGACCCGCACCTGAAATGGAAGCTGCGACGCAAGCTCAAGCAGATCCACGAGCAGTTCAACATCACCATGGTCTACGTCACCCACGATCAACTGGAGGCCTCGACCTTCGCTGACAAGATTGCGGTGATGTACGGCGGGCAGATCGTGCAATTCGGCACACCACGGGAATTGTTCGAGCGCCCGAGCCACACCTTTGTCGGCTACTTCATCGGCAGCCCGGGGATGAACCTGATCGAGGTGCAGCCGCAACTGGGTGGCGTCGGGTTCGCCTCGACCCACCTGCCGCTGTCCGAGGCCATGCAGCAACGCATCGCTGAATCCGAATGGAAAACCCTGAAGGTCGGCATTCGCCCGGAGTTCGTCCATGTCTGGGACGAAGCCTTTGATGACGCGCTGCGGGCACAGGTCGTACACGTCGAGGACCTGGGCACCTACAAGATCATGACCCTCAACCTCGACGGCGCGCCCCTGAAGGTGCGCCTGGCCGAAGACAAACCGGTGCCGCAAGGTACGGCCTACATCAGCTTTCCGGCGCAGTGGTTGATGGTGTACGCCGATGATTTCCTGCTCGAAGCCCAAGCCAACCAGGAGGCGCAGCCATGAACAAGGTGCAGAACAACAAGGCCTGGTGGCTGGTGCTGCCGGTGTTCTTGCTGGTGGCGTTCAGTGCGGTGATCCCGATGATGACCGTGGTCAACTATTCGGTGCAGGACATTTTCGACCAGTCCAGCCGCTATTTCGTAGGTGCCGATTGGTACAAGCAGGTACTGCTCGACCCTCGGCTGCACGACTCGCTGTTGCGCCAGTTCATCTATTCCGCCTGCGTGCTGCTGATCGAAATTCCGCTGGGCATCGCCATCGCCCTGACCATGCCGACCAAGGGCCGCTGGTCGTCGGTGGTGCTGATCGTGCTGGCCATCCCGCTACTGATCCCGTGGAACGTGGTCGGCACCATCTGGCAGATCTTCGGCCGCGCCGATATCGGCCTGCTCGGTTCGAGCCTCAATGCCATGGGCATCAGCTACAACTATGCGGCGAACACCGCGGACGCCTGGGTCACCGTACTGGTGATGGACGTCTGGCACTGGACCTCGCTGGTGGCGCTGTTGTGTTTCTCCGGGTTGCGGGCGATTCCGGATGTGTATTACCAGGCGGCGCGGATCGACCGTGCCTCGGCCTGGGCGGTGTTTCGCCATATCCAGTTGCCCAAGCTCAAGAGCGTGCTGTTGATCGCGGTGATGCTGCGCTTCATGGACAGTTTCATGATCTACACCGAGCCCTTCGTGCTCACCGGCGGCGGCCCGGGCAATGCCACGACCTTCCTCAGCCAGACCCTGACGCAGATGGCCGTAGGGCAGTTCGACCTGGGGCCAGCCGCGGCGTTCTCGCTGGTGTACTTCCTGATCATCCTGTTGGTGTCCTGGCTGTTCTACACCGCCATGACTCACTCTGACGCCAACCGTTGAGGCCCGCGCCATGAGCAAAAGAAAGCTTATCCCTTTGCTGCTCTACATCCTGTTCCTGTTGGTGCCGATCTACTGGCTGCTGAACATGTCCTTCAAGAGCAACAGCGAAATCCTCGGCGGCCTGACGCTGTTCCCGCAGGATTTCACCCTGGCCAACTACAAGGTGATCTTCACCGACCCGAGCTGGTACACCGGCTACATCAACTCGGCGTATTACGTGAGCCTGAACACGATCATTTCCCTGACCGTTGCACTGCCGGCGGCCTATGCCTTCTCGCGCTATCGCTTCCTGGGCGACAAGCACCTGTTCTTCTGGCTGCTGACCAACCGCATGGCGCCACCGGCGGTGTTCCTGTTGCCGTTCTTCCAGCTGTATTCGTCGATCGGGTTGTTCGACACCCACATCGCCGTGGCCCTGGCTCACTGCCTGTTCAACGTGCCGCTGGCGGTGTGGATTCTCGAAGGATTCATGTCCGGCGTACCCAAGGAAATCGACGAAACCGCCTACATCGATGGCTACAGTTTCCCCAAGTTCTTCGTGAAGATTTTCATCCCGCTGATCGGCTCCGGCATCGGCGTAACGGCGTTCTTCTGCTTCATGTTTTCCTGGGTCGAACTGCTGCTGGCACGAACCCTCACCTCGGTGAACGCCAAACCCATCGCGGCGGTGATGACGCGTACGGTTTCGGCATCAGGTATCGACTGGGGCGTACTGGCGGCGGCGGGGGTGTTGACCATCCTGCCGGGCATGCTGGTGATCTGGTTTGTTCGCAACCACGTGGCCAAGGGCTTTGCCCTGGGCCGGGTATGAGGAGCTGATGATGGAATGGATGAGTTGGACCGTCCCTACGGCGGCGTTCTTCGGCGTCATTGCCTTGATCCTGGTGGGCATGACCACCTGGGAGTTGCGTTCGCCGAGCGTGCTTCGGCGAGGTTTGCTACCGATTGCCACCACCCGTGGCGATCGCTTGTTCATCGGTCTTCTCGGCAGCGCCTACCTGCATTTGCTGGTAATCGGCGTCACCGACTGGAGCATCTGGGTGGCGTTCGCGTTGTCCCTGGTGTGGCTGTTGGCTGTGATGCGTTGGGGCTAGTCGAATCGCTCGGCACTGTTGCTCCGAAACCCTATAAGGAGGTCTCTATGTTCGACAAAAACAATAAGCTGCGACATAGCATTTCATTGGCAGCCATGCTGGCACTCAGCGGTTTGAGCGCTTCGGCCTGGGCCGATGCCTACGAAGATGCCGCAAAAAAATGGATCGGCAGTGAATTCAAGCCATCCACACTGACGGCCGATCAGCAGCTGGAAGAATTGAAGTGGTTCATCAAAGCGGCGGAACCCTTTCGCGGAATGAACATCAAGGTGGTCTCGGAAACCATCGCTACCCACGAGTACGAGTCCAAGGTGCTGGCCAAGGCCTTTACCGAGATCACCGGGATCAAGCTGACCCACGACCTGCTGCAGGAAGGCGATGTGGTGGAAAAGCTGCAGACCGTGATGCAATCGGACAAGAGCATCTATGACGGCTGGGTCAACGACTCGGACTTGATCGGTACGCACTTTCGATACGGCAAGACCGAATCGATCACTGACCTGATGGCGAACGAAGGCAAGGACTTCACCTCGCCGACCCTCGACCTCAAGGACTTCATCGGCATTTCCTTCACCACCGCTCCGGACGGCAAGATCTACCAGTTGCCTGACCAGCAGTTCGCCAACCTGTACTGGTTCCGTGCTGACTGGTTCGAACGTGCGGACCTCAAGGCCAAGTTCAAGGAAAAGTACGGTTACGAGCTGGGCGTCCCGGTGAACTGGTCGGCCTATGAAGACATTGCCAAGTTCTTCAGCGAAGACGTCAAGGAAATCGACGGCAAACGCGTCTACGGGCACATGGACTACGGCAAGAAGGACCCGTCCCTGGGCTGGCGTTTCACCGATGCCTGGTTCTCCATGGCCGGTGGCGGCGACAAGGGCATTCCCAACGGCTTGCCGGTGGACGAGTGGGGCATTCGTGTCGAGGACTGCCACCCGGTGGGTTCCAGCGTGACCCGCGGCGGCGACACCAACGGCCCGGCGGCGGTGTTCGCCACCACCAAGTACGTCGACTGGCTGAAAAAGTACGCGCCACCGGAAGCGGCGGGCATGACCTTTTCCGAATCCGGCCCGGTGCCGTCCCAAGGCAGCATCGCCCAGCAGATCTTCTGGTACACCGCCTTCACCGCCGACATGACGAAGCCAGGCCTGGCGGTGATGAACGCCGATGGCACGCCGAAATGGCGCATGGCGCCGTCACCGCGGGGACCGTACTGGGAGGAGGGCATGAAGCTGGGCTATCAGGATGTGGGGTCTTGGACCTTCATGAAGTCCACGCCTGAGAAGCAGAAACTGGCCGCCTGGCTCTATGCGCAGTTCGTAACCTCGAAAACCGTGTCGCTGAAGAAAACCATCGTCGGCCTGACGCCTATCCGCGAGTCGGATATCAATTCGCAGGCGATGACCGACCTGGCACCGAAACTCGGTGGCCTGGTGGAGTTCTACCGCAGCCCGGCCCGCGTGCAATGGACGCCGACCGGGACCAACGTGCCTGATTACCCTCGCCTCGCGCAGTTGTGGTGGAGCCACATCGCCGAAGCGGCCAGCGGCGACAAAACCCCGCAACAGGCACTCGACGGCCTGGCCAAGGATCAGGACGCGATCATGACCCGCCTGGAGCGTTCGAAGGCACAAGCCACCTGCGCACCGAAAATGAACCCTGAGCGCGATGCTCAGTACTGGTTCGACCAGCCGGGCGCACCGAAGCCGAAACTGGCGAACGAGAAGCCTAAGGGCGAGACCGTGAGCTACAGCGAGCTGCTGAAATCGTGGGCGGATGCGCGTAAGTAAATGTTTGGGAGTGTGAAAGGCGAACGGCACCGAAAGGTGCCGTTTTCTTTTGTGCCTGTTGCGCCGCTTGCCTCCTGTCGAATGTGAGCTATTGCCCATTGCCTTGCAGGTAACTTCCAATCAAGAGGGGGGGCACTGAAAAGCAAAAGATCGCAGCCTGCGGCAGCTCCTACAGGATGTACGCCTCCCAAATGTAGGAGCTGCCGCAGGCTGCGATCTTTTGACCTTGAAAACCCCAAGCGCAAAAACGGCACCCGAAGGTGCCGTTTCTGTTTGTTGCCGAGAGTCGCCTAAGCGATCAACCCGCCAGACCCGACTGTTGAACCAGGTTCAGCAGAGGTTGTGGGTACAGGCCGAGGAAGAACGCCAGTACCGCGATGGCCAGCAGCATCACGCCGCCTGCACGTTGTTCCCAGTGCAGTTGAGCATCGTGGCGACGCAGGTTCGGTTCGATCAGGTACAGGGTGACCATCACACGCAGGTAATAGAACACGCCGATGGCGCTGCCCAGTACCAGGGAGGCGACCAGCCACCACTGATGCGATTCGACGCCGGTGGCGATGATGTAGAACTTGCCGATGAAGCCTGCGGTCAGCGGGATACCGGCCAGGGACAGCATCATCACGGTCAGTACGGCGGTCAGGTACGGACGGCGCCAGAACAGGCCGCGGTATTCGTACAGGGCATCCGCGTCACGGCCGTTGTACGGCGAGGACATCAGGGTGATCACGCCGAAGGCGCCGAGGCTGGTGATCACGTAGGTGACCAGGTACACGCCGATGGCTTCCACGGCCAGGCCTTTGCTCGCCACCAGGGCGATCAGCAGGTAGCCGAAGTGGGCGATGGACGAGTAACCCAGCAGACGCTTGAGGTTGCTTTGGGTCAGGGCCAGCAGGTTACCGAACAGGATCGACGCGATGGCGATGATGGTCAGCACGTTGCTCAGCACACCGCTGCTCGCCGCTGGCGAGATCTGGAACAGACGCACCATCACCGCGAACACCGCCACTTTCGAAGCGGTGGCCAGGAACGCTGCAACCGGCGCCGGAGCACCCTCGTAAACGTCCGGGGTCCAGAGGTGGAAGGGTACCAGCGACAGCTTGAACGCCAGGCCGATCAGCATCATGCCCAGGCCCAGTTGTGCCAGCGAGCTTGGCAGGCCAGTAGCCGCCAGCGCCTGGCCGATTCCGACAAAGCTCAGGGAACCGGCGTCAGCGTAGAGCAGGGCCATACCGAACAACAGGAACGCCGACCCGGCCGCCGACAGCACCATGTACTTGATACCGGCTTCCAGCGAGCGCTTGTTGAAGAAGGCATAGGCCACCAGACCGTAGACCGGTACCGACAGCAGTTCCAGACCGACGAACAACCCGGCCAGGTGCTGCGCGCTGACCAAAACCAGGCCACCGGCGGCGGCCATCAGGATCAGCAGGTACAGTTCTTCACGGTTGCCCGGGTAACCCGAACCGCCATCGCCAAGGTAGGCGTGGGCGAGGGTCACGCAGGCGAGGGTGGCGACCAGGATCAGCGCCATGTACAGGCAGGCGAAGGTGTCGATCTGCAGCAATGGGGTCACGGCCAGGGGCGCGACTTTCAAGGCAGGCAGGATCGACAGCAATGCCAGGTTCAGACCGGCCACCGACAGCAGGAAGGTCTGGGAGTGGTTGCGGCGCCAGGCGATCGCCAGCATCACCACGATGATCGTGGCGCTGGTAATCAACAGCGGCGCTAGCGCGATAAAGTGTTGAGTCGTGAATTCCATAGCGCTCTTACCGGGCCGAAGCGAGTTGAGTGAAGGCGGTGCCGAGCCACTGCTGCACGCCATGCATCGTAGCGGCAGAGGTATCGAGGAACGGTTGTGGGTACACGCCGATGTAGATCAGCAGTGCAGCCAGACCGACCACCATGATCATTTCGCGACCGTCCATGCCATGCAGCACCGCGTCCGACTTGGCCGGGCCGAAGTAGGCGCGATGGATCATGATCAGCGAATAGACCGAACCGAACACCAGGCCGGACGTGGCGATGATGGTGACCCATGGGGCGATCGGGAAGGTGCCGATCAGGATCAGGAACTCACCAACGAAGTTACCGGTACCCGGCAGGCCCAGGGACGCCGCCGCGAAGAACAGGCTGAGGGCCGGCAGGTAGGCAATCTTCGACCACAGGCCACCCATTTCGCGCATGTCGCGGGTGTGAGTGCGTTCGTACAGCTGGCCACTCAGGATAAAGAGTGCCGCTGCCGACAGACCGTGGGCCAGCATCTGCATCACCGCACCCTGCAGCGCGAGTTGGCTGCCGGAGTAGATGCCGATCAGTACGAAGCCCATGTGGGAAACGGACGAGAAGGCAATCAGTCGCTTGATGTCGGTTTGCGCGAACGCCAGGAACGCACCGTAGAAGATCCCGATCAGACCCAGGGTCATGGCGATCGGCGCAAACTCTGCCGAGGCATTCGGGAACAGCGGCAGGGCGAAACGCAGCAGGCCGTACGCCGCGGTCTTCAGCAAGATACCGGCGAGGTCGACGGAACCGGCAGTCGGTGCCTGGGCGTGAGCGTCAGGCAACCAGGAGTGGAACGGCACGACCGGCAGCTTGACCGCGAAGGCGATGAAGAAGCCGAGCATCAGGATGTACTCGGTGGTCGTCGACATCTTGGTCTTCAACAGGTCGGCGTAGTTGAAGGTAATCACGCCGGTGTCGTTGAAGTTGACCAGTACCAGGCCCAGGATCGCCACCAGCATGATCAGGCCGGAAGCCTGAGTGAAGATGAAGAACTTGGTCGCCGCGTAGATCCGGGTTTTCTTGCCGTCCGAAGAACTGTGACCCCAGAGCGCGATGAGGAAGTACATCGGCACCAGCATCATTTCCCAGAAGAAGAAGAACATGAACAGGTCGAGGGCGAGGAACACGCCGACGACACCGCCCAGGATCCACATCAGGTTCAGGTGGAAGAAGCCAACGTGACGCTGGATCTCTTTCCACGAGCAGAGTACCGAGAGCACACCCAGCAGGCCGGTCAGCATGATCATCAACAGCGACAGGCCGTCGAGGGCCAGGTGCACGTTGATGCCGAAGCGCTGGATCCAGACGTGCTTGAACTCAAGCGCCCAGGTTGGGTCGGCGCCAGGCGCCGGAGCAAATGAATAGTCACCGTTGGCCCACAGCCAGAGGCCGAGGGAGAGCAGCAGGGACATGGTGATCAGCGCAATCCAGCGGGGGAGGGTGGCGCCGAAGCGCTCACCCATCCAGCACAGCAGGCCGCCGATGAAGGGGATCAGGATTAGCCAAGGCAGAATCATGACGGGTTCGTTTCCTTTCGCAAATTCGCAAGGTTCATATCAGACCGCTACCAGCACGACGGCGCCGATGACCAGCACGGCACCAGCAGCCATCGAGGCGGCATACCAACGCAGTTGACCGGTCTCGGTACGGCTCAGGGCGGTGTGACCGCCTTTGGCCATGCGCGGGATCAGACCGATGGTCTGGTCGAGCGGGTCTTTGCGCAGGATGTGGCTGATCGCCAGGTACGGCTTGACGAACAGTTTGTCGTAGATCCAGTCGAAGCCCCAGGCAGCGAACCACCAGGCCGAAAGGACACGGCCGATGCCGCTGTTGGCGATGGCCGTCACGAAGCGACGCTTGCCGAGGAACAGCAGCGCAGACAGCAGGATACCGGCCAGGGCGATGGCGCCCGAAGCGATTTCCAGGCTGTGCTTGGCTTCGCCACCGGCATGGCCGACGCTCTCAGGCAGTACGCCGTGCAGCGGCGGAACGATCATCGCGCCGATGGCGGTGGACAATACGATCAGCACCGACAGTGGCAGCCAGTGGGCAATGCCGTGACCGGCGTGGGCTTCGGTCTTCGCTTCACCGTGGAACGCGATGAAGATCAGGCGGAAGGTGTACAGCGAAGTCATGAACGCACCGACCAGACCTGCATAGAGCAGACCGTGGTTGCCGCTGGCGAACGCTTCCCAGAGGATTTCGTCCTTGGAGTAGAAGCCCGCGGTGACCAGTGGCAGGGCCGCCAGGGCCGCGCCGCCGACGATGAAGCTGGCGTAGGCCAGTGGCAGCTTTTTCCACAGACCGCCCATCTTGAAGATGTCCTGCTCGTGGTGGCAGGCAACGATCACCGCACCGGATGCAAGGAACAGCAGGGCCTTGAAGAAGGCGTGGGTCATCAGGTGGAAGATCGCGCCATCCCAGGCACCGACGCCCAGGGCCAGGAACATGTAGCCGATCTGGCTCATGGTCGAGTAGGCGAGGATACGCTTGATGTCGGTCTGAACCAGGGCTGCAAAACCTGCCAGGACCAAGGTCACGCCACCGACAATGCCTACCAGGTGCAGGATTTCCGGCGCCAGGGTGAACAGGCCGTGGGTACGGGCGATCAGGTAGACACCGGCGGTCACCATGGTTGCGGCGTGGATCAGTGCCGAAACCGGAGTAGGACCGGCCATCGCGTCCGCCAGCCAGGTTTGCAGTGGCAGTTGCGCGGATTTACCGACAGCGCCGCCCAGCAGCATCAGGGTGGCCATGACCATCCAGAAGTCGCCGGCCTGGAATTTCTGCGGTGCCAGCACCAGCAGTTCCTGGACGTTCAGCGTGCCCAGTTGGGCAAACAGAATGAACAGGCCGATGGCCATGAACACGTCACCGATGCGGGTCACGATGAAGGCTTTGAGTGCGGCGTTACCGTTGTTGCGGTTGCTGTAGTAGAAACCGATCAACAGGTACGAGCACAGGCCCACGCCTTCCCAGCCGAAGTACAGGAACAACAGGTTATCGCCCAGCACGAGGAACAGCATGCTGGCGATGAACAGGTTGGTGTAGGCGAAGAAACGCGAGTAACCGGCTTCACCGCGCATGTACCAGGACGCGAACAGGTGGATCAGGAAGCCGACGCCGACGACCACACCGAGCATGGTCACGGACAGGCCGTCCAGGTACAGGGCGAAGTTCGGCGTGAAGCCTTCCACCGCCATCCACTGCCACAACACCTGGGTGTAGTGACCGCCTTCCGGCGGGGCGACGTTGAATTGCCAGATCACGTAGGCGGTAACGATCGCCGACAGACCGATGGAGCCGACGCCAATCAGCGCGGCCAGGTTTTCCGAGATGCGTCCACGGGAGAACGACAGCAGCAGGAAACCGATGAGAGGGAATACGAAAGTCAGATAGAGAAGGTTCATCCGCGCATCTCACTGGCAGCGTCGATATCGAGCGTGTGGAAGCGGCGATACAGTTGCAGCAGGATCGCCAGGCCGATACTGGCCTCGGCGGCTGCCAGGCTGATCACCAGGATGAACATGATCTGTCCATCCGGCTGCGCCCAGCGGCTACCGGCAACGATGAACGCCAAGGCGGAGGCATTCATCATGACCTCCAGGCTCATCAGCACGAAAAGGATGTTGCGGCGGACCATCAGGCCGACCAGACCGAGGCAGAACAGGATGCCGGCGACCGCCAGACCATGCTCCATGGGGATAGCAGGCATCGTCATTGCTCCTTGGCTTCGTTGCGGCCCAAGTGGAACGCCGTGACGGCTGCGGCGAGCAGCAGCATCGAGGCGAGTTCGACCACCAGCAGGTAAGGACCGAACAGGCTGATGCCCACGGCCTTGGCGTCTACGGTGGTGTGGCCGACGGCTTCACCGGTCTGGTGGGAGAACAGCACGTACAGCAGTTCCACCAGCAGCAGCGCGGCGAGGAGGACCGGGCCGCCCCAGATGCCGGGCTTGAGCCAGACGCGCTCTTGCTGAACCGAGGCAGGGCCCAGGTTCAGCATCATCACCACGAACACGAACAGCACCATGATGGCGCCAGCGTAGGCGATCACTTCCAGGACACCGGCAAACGGTGCGCCGAGGGCGAAGAACGTCATCGCCACGGCGATCAGCGAAATGATCAGGTAGAGCAGGGCGTGCACAGGGTTGGTGTTGGTGATCACGCGAAGCGTGGACACCACAGCGATACCCGATGCGAAATAGAAAGCGAATTCCATCTTTCTTCCTTAAGGCAGCAAGCTCTTCACGTTGATCGGTTCGGCTTCGTTCTGCGCGGAGCCTTTCGGCTTCCCGGCAATCGCCATACCTGCAACACGATAGAAGTTGTAATCAGGGTTTTTGCCGGGGCCGGAGATCAGCAGATCTTCTTTCTCGTAAACCAGGTCCTGACGTTTGAACTCGGCCATCTCGAAATCCGGTGTCAGCTGGATCGCGGTGGTCGGGCAGGCTTCCTCGCAGAGGCCACAGAAAATGCAGCGCGAGAAGTTGATGCGGAAGAAGTCCGGGTACCAGCGACCGTCTTCGGTTTCAGCTTTCTGCAGCGAGATGCAACCGACCGGGCAGGCCACGGCGCACAGGTTGCAGGCTACGCAACGCTCTTCGCCATCGGGGTCGCGGGTCAGGACGATGCGTCCACGGTAGCGCGGCGGCAGGTAGACCGGTTCTTCCGGGTACTGCAGCGTGTCGCGCTTGCGGAAGGCGTGGCCGAAAATCATCACCAGGCTGCGAAGCTGGGTGTAGAAGCCATGCACGATGTCAAATATGTACTTCATGATTCTCTATCCTCACTGAGCCGCGACGGCGGGCGTGTTGAGCAACACGATCGCAGCGGTCACCAGCATGTTGACGAGGGTCAGCGGCAGGCAGAACTTCCAGCTGAAATCCATCACCTGGTCATACCGTGGGCGCGGAATCGACGCGCGCAGCAGGATGAACATCATGATGAAGAACGCGGTTTTCAGTGCGAACCAGATGAACGGGATCTGCGGCAGGAGACCGAACGGACCGTGCCAGCCACCGAAGAACAAGGTCACCAGCAGCGCCGAAATCAACACGATGCCGATGTACTCGCCGACGAAGAACATGCCCCATTTCATGCCGGCGTATTCAATGTGGTAACCGTCTGCCAGTTCCTGTTCCGCTTCCGGCTGGTCGAACGGGTGACGGTGAGTCACGGCCACGCCAGCGATGAAGAAGGTCAGGAACCCGAAGATCTGCGGAATGATGAACCACAGGTTCTGCGCCTGATATTCAACGATGTCGCGCATGTTGAACGAGCCGACCTGGATCACGATGCCCATCAGCGACAGGCCCATGAATACTTCGTACGACACGGTTTGCGCCGAGGCACGCAAGCTGCCCAGCAGGGCGAACTTGTTGTTGCTCGACCAGCCGGCGAACAGCACCGCGTAGACCGAGAGGCCGGCCATGGCGAAGAAGAACAGGATACCGATGTTGATGTCCGCCACGCCCCAGGTCGGGGTGATCGGGATGATCGCGAAGGCAATCAGCAGGGCGCTCATGGCCACGACCGGTGCCAGGGTGAAGATCATCTTGTCGGCGAATGGAGGCGTCCAGTCTTCCTTGAAGAACATCTTGATCATGTCGGCGGCGATCTGGAACGCGCCGAACGGACCGACGCGGTTCGGACCGTAACGGTCCTGCCAGAGGGCGAGCAAACGACGCTCGACCCAGCTCAGCAGGGCGCCGCAAACCACCACGGCGAGCAGAATCACCACGGCCTTGAGGACCGCGATGATCACGTCGATCACTTCAGGAGTGAACCAGGTCATTGAGCTGCCTCCTGCAGACCGTCAACGGATTTGCCAAAGATTGCTGGCGGAATGCCGGCGATGCCCGCAGGCAAGGCCACCAGGCCTGCGCCCAGTTCTTCATTGATGCGCAGTGGCAGACGCAGGGTCTGGCCGGCCACGTTCAGGCTCAGCATGGCACCGTCGTTGACGCCCAGGCGGTCGGCTTCGGACTTGGCCAGTGCGACGTAGGCCGCCGGAATGCGTTCCTGGACCGGAGCGGCTTTCGAAGAGTTCTCTTCGCTGCCGAACAGGTGGAAGAACGGCACGACCTGCCAGGTGCCTGGAGCCGGGTTGAACGCGCGCGGAACGCTGGCGAACCAGTTCAGCGAATCACCGGTGCTTTCGATCAGGCGGGTGCCCGGGTCGCCAGCGCGGATGTGACCACCGACTTCGTCCTGGAACTTGTTCCAGGCTTGCGGCGAGTTCCAGCCCGGAGACCAGGCGAATGGCACTTGCTGACGCGGTTCGGCCGAACCCGAGTAACCTTCCATGGAGAAGGCGAACGCGGTGTCCTTGTCCTGCGGGGTACGCGGTTCGTGCACGCTGATGTCGGCGCGCATGGCGGTACGACCGGAGTAGCGCAGCGGTTCACGGGCCAGTTTCATGCCCTTGATGCGGAACGCGGCGGACGGCGCGGCGTCGACAATGCGGTTCAAGACCGGTGTGCTGGAAGCGACAGCGGCGGTGGCGTGGTCCAGCTGGGTCCAGTCGATCGGCTGGTTCAGCAGGGTGGCGCGCAGGGCATGCAGCCAGCGCCAGCCTTCGTGGACCAGGATGCTCGCGTCCATGTACTTCGGATCGAAGACCTGGAAGAAGCGCTGGGCGCGGCCTTCCTGGCTGACCAGGGTACCGTCGCCTTCAGCGAAGCTGGCGGCTGGCAGAACCAGGTGCGCGCGATCGCTGGTGGCAGTCTTCTGATGGTCGGCCACGATCACCACTTTCGCGGCATTCAGGGCGGCATCGACACGGGCTTTGTCGGTACGGGTGTACAGATCGTTTTCCAGTACGACGATGGCGTCAGCCTTGCCGTCGATCACGGCTTGCAGCGCGGCGTCGACCGATTCGCCACCGAGCATGGCCAGGCCGAGGCTGTTGGCCTCCGGCACGATCAGGCTGATGGAACCGTTCTTCTCGCGCAGCTTCAGGGCCTTGGCGATGTTCGCGGCAGCTTCGATCAGGGCTTTGGAGCCCAGGGAAGTACCGGCGATGATCAGTGGGCGCTTGGCCGCGAGCAGGGCGTCGGCGATGCGCTTGGCCAGTTCGAGGGCTTCAGCATCCAGGCCTTCAACGGCAGGCGCGCTGGCGTCGAGGGCGTGAGCTACGGCGAAACCGATGCGGGCCAGGTCGTCGGGAGCGGCGTGAACGCATTCTTCGGCGATGTCGTCGAGCTTGGTTTCAGCCAGGCTGGCGATAAACAGCGGGTTCAGCGCGTGCTGGCCGATGTTCTTCACCGCGGCGTCGAGCCAGGGCTGGACGCGCATGGCGTCGGCCATGTCTTCGGCCTTGCCCTTGACCGATTGACGCAGGGACAGGGCCATGCGCGCAGCCGTCTGGGTCAGGTCTTCACCGAGGACGAACACGGCGTCGTGGTCTTCGATGTCGCGCATGTTCGGCACTGGCAGCGGGCTGTCCTTGAGCACTTGCAGGACCAGGCGGATGCGTTCCAGTTCGGACGCTTCGATACCCGAGTAGAAGTGCTCGGCACCGACCAGTTCGCGCAACGCGTAGTTGCTCTCGAGGCTGGCGCGTGGCGAACCGATACCGACGATGTTGCGACCGCGCAGCAGGTCGGCGGCTTTATCCAGCGCTTCGTCGAGGCTCAGCTTGGTGCCGTTGGCCAGCAGCGGCTGACGTGGACGGTCTTCGCGGTTGACGTAGCCATAGCCGAAACGGCCACGGTCGCACAGGAAGTACTGGTTCACCGAACCGTTGAAACGGTTTTCGATGCGGCGCAGTTCACCGTAACGCTCGCCCGGGGAGATGTTGCAACCGCTGGAGCAGCCATGGCAGATGCTCGGCGAGAACTGCATGTCCCACTTGCGGTTGTAGCGCTCGGAGTGAGTCTTGTCGGTGAACACACCGGTCGGGCAGACCTCGGTGAGGTTGCCGGAGAACTCGCTTTCCAGGGTGCCGTCTTCAACGCGACCGAAGTACACGTTGTCGTGGGCGCCGAACACACCGAGATCGGTGCCGCCGGCGTAGTCCTTATAGAAACGCACGCAGCGGTAGCAAGCGATGCAGCGGTTCATTTCGTGGGAAATGAACGGGCCCAGTTGCTGGTTCTGGTGGGTACGCTTGGTGAAGCGGTAACGGCGCTCGTTGTGGCCGGTCATTACCGTCATGTCTTGCAGGTGGCAGTGACCGCCTTCTTCACAGACCGGGCAGTCGTGAGGGTGGTTGGTCATCAGCCATTCAACAACACTGGCGCGGAACGCCTTGGATTCTTCATCGTCGATGGAGATCCAGGTGTTGTCGGTGGCAGGGGTCATGCAGGACATGACGATACGACCACGGGTGTCGTTCTCGTCGGTGTACTGCTTGACCGCGCACTGGCGGCAAGCGCCAACGCTGCCCAGGGCAGGGTGCCAGCAGAAATACGGAATATCGAGGCCCAGAGACAGACATGCCTGTAACAGGTTGTCTGCCCCATCGACTTCGAGCGCTTTGCCGTCTACGTGGATAGTGGCCATGGTTCAAAGTTCTTCGTTGGCCCGGTGTCAGCGGGCGTGGCTAATGGAATCTTGTTATCCGTGTGAATCAACACAGCCGCTTACGGCGTCATCACACGAAAAGCGAAGGGCACGGACCCTTCGCCTTTTTAAGCGGTTACGCGCCGACTACGATCGGCCTTGCCAGAGGCGGGACGGCGGCGCTGACAGGCGCGATACCGGCTTCGAACTCATGGCGGAAGTATTTGATTGCGCTGCCCAACGGCTCCACGGCGCCCGGTGCGTGAGCACAGAAGGTCTTGCCCGGGCCGAGGAAACCGACCAGACCCAGCAGGGTCTCGATGTCGCCTGGCTGGCCTTCACCGTTCTCGATGGCCATCAGGAGCTTGACGCTCCATGGCAAGCCATCGCGGCACGGGGTGCAGAAGCCACAGGATTCGCGGGCGAAGAACTGCTCCATGTTGCGCAGCAGGGACACCATGTTGACGCTGTCGTCCACCGCCATGGCCAGGCCGGTACCCATGCGGGTGCCCACTTTGGCGATGCCGCCGGCATACATTTGTGCGTCCAGGTGTTCCGGCAACAGGAAGCCGGTACCGGCGCCGCCTGGCTGCCAGCACTTGAGCTTGTAACCGTCGCGCATGCCACCGGCGTAGTCTTCGAACAGCTCGCGACCGGTGACGCCGAACGGCAATTCCCACAGGCCCGGGTTCTTGACCTTGCCGGAGAAGCCCATGAGCTTGGTGCCCATGTCTTCGCTGCCTTCGCGAGCCAGGGATTTGTACCAGTCCACGCCGTCGGCAATGATCGCCGGCACGTTGCACAGGGTCTCGACGTTGTTCACGCAAGTCGGCTTGCCCCACACGCCAACGGCGGCAGGGAAGGGCGGCTTGGAACGCGGGTTGGCGCGGCGGCCTTCGAGGGAGTTGATCAGTGCGGTTTCTTCACCGCAGATGTAACGCCCGGCACCGGTGTGGACGAACAGCTCGAAATCGAAACCGCTGCCCAGGATGTTCTTGCCCAAAAGGCCTGCTGCCTTGGCTTCTTCCACGGCACGGTTCAGGTGCTTGGCGGCGGTGGTGTACTCGCCACGCAGGAAGATGTAGCCGCGGTAGGTTTTCAGCGCACGGGCACTGATCAGCATGCCTTCGATCAGCAGATGGGGCAGTTGCTCCATCAGCATGCGGTCTTTCCAGGTGTTCGGCTCCATTTCATCCGCGTTGCACAGCAGGTAGCGGATGTTGATGGATTCGTCCTTGGGCATCAGGCCCCACTTCACGCCAGTGGGGAAGCCCGCACCACCGCGACCCTTGAGGCCGGAATCTTTCACGGTCTGGACGATGTCGTCCTGAGCCATGTCGGCGAAGGCCTTGCGCGCAGCGGCGTAACCGTTCTTGGCCTGGTACTCGTCGAGCCATACGGCTTCGCCGTCGTCGCGCAGACGCCAGGTGAGCGGGTGAGTCTCGGCCGAACGCTTGATGCGGTTGGCTGGACCGAAGGAAGTCAGGGTCATACGTAGCCCTCGAGCAATTTGGCAACGCCTGCTGGCTGCACATCACCGAACGTGTCGTCGTCGATCATCAGCGCCGGCGCCTTGTCGCAGTTGCCGAGGCAGCAGACCGGCAGCAGGGTGAAACGACCGTCGGCGGTGGTCTGACCCAGGCCGATGCCGAGCTTGCTCTGGATTTCGCTGACCACGGACTCGTGGCCGCCGATGTAGCAGACCATGCTGTCGCAGACGCGAATGATGTGACGGCCGACCGGCTGACGGAAGATCTGGCTGTAGAACGTCGCCACGCCTTCAACGTCGCTGGCCGGGATGCCGAGGATCTCGCCAATGGCGTACAGGGCGCCGTCCGGCACCCAGCCACGTTCCTTCTGGACGATCTTCAGGGCTTCGATCGACGCCGCGCGCGGGTCTTCGTAGTGATGCAACTCGTGCTCGATGGCCGAGCGCTCGGTTTCGCTCAGGGCGAAACGGTCTGTCTGGATAAGCGTGCTGTTCATGCTTAGCGGTCCACGTCGGCCATAACGAAATCGATACTACCCAGGTACGCAATCAAGTCCGCGACCATGCTGCCTTTGATCACCGAAGGGATCTGTTGCAGGTGCGGGAAGCTTGGGGTACGAATCCGGGTGCGGTAGCTCATGGTGCCGCCATCGCTCGTCAGGTAATAACTGTTGATGCCCTTGGTCGCTTCGATCATCTGGAAGGATTCGTTGGCCGGCATGACCGGACCCCACGAAACCTGCAGGAAGTGCGTGATCAGGGTTTCGATGTGCTGCAGGGTGCGCTCTTTCGGCGGCGGCGTGGTCAGCGGGTGATCCGCCTTGTACGGGCCTTCCGGCATGTTGCGCAGGCACTGGTCGATGATCCTGATGCTCTGGCGCATCTCTTCGACACGCACGATGCAGCGGTCGTAGGCATCGCCATTGGCGGCCAGCGGCACTTCGAATTCGAAGTTCTCGTAGCCCGAGTACGGGCGCGCTTTACGCAGGTCGAAATCGCAACCGGTCGAACGCAGGCCGGCACCGGTGACGCCCCATTCCAGGGCCTCTTTGGTGTTGTAGTCGGCGACGCCGATGGTGCGGCCACGCAGGATGCTGTTGTCCAGGGCGGCTTTCTGGTATTCGTCCAGACGCTTGGGCATCCACTCGACGAAGTCCTTGACCAGCTTTTCCCAGCCGCGCGGCAGGTCGTGGGCGACGCCACCGATCCGGTACCAGGCCGGGTGCAAACGGAAACCGGTAATGGCCTCGATCACCGTGTACGCGCGCTGGCGGTCGGTGAAGGTGAAGAACACCGGGGTCATGGCGCCGACGTCCTGGATGTAGGTACCCAGGAACAGCAGGTGGCTGGTGATCCGGAAGAACTCGGCCATCATGATGCGGATGACGTCGACCTTCTCGGGCACCTTGATGCCGGCCAGCTTCTCGACCGAGAGCACGTACGGCAGGTTGTTCATCACGCCGCCGAGGTAATCGATACGGTCGGTGTACGGGATGAAGCTGTGCCACGACTGACGCTCGGCCATCTTCTCGGCACCACGGTGGTGGTAGCCGATGTCCGGTACGCAATCGACGATCTCTTCACCGTCCAGCTGCAGGATGATGCGGAACGCACCGTGCGCCGAAGGGTGGTTCGGGCCGAGGTTGAGGAACATGTAGTCCTCGTTCAGGCCGGAGCGCTTCATGCCCCAGTCTTCCGGCTTGAAGCGTGCGGACTCTTCTTCGAGCTGCTGCTTGGCCAGGTTCAGGGTGAACGGATCGAACTCGGTGGCGCGCGCCGGGAAGTCCTTGCGCAGCGGGTGACCTTCCCAGGTCGGCGGCATCATGATGCGCGACAGGTGCGGGTGGCCTTTGAAGTCGATGCCGTACATGTCCCAGACTTCACGCTCGTACCAGTTGGCGTTCGGCCAGATGCTGGTGACGGTCGGCAAGCTGAGGTCGCTCTCGGACAAGGCGACCTTGATCATTACGTCACTATTACGTTCGATCGACATCAAGTGATAGAACACGGAGAAGTCGACGCCGTTCGGCAGCCCTTGACGCTTGGTGCGCAGACGCTCGTCCACGCCGTGCAGGTCATAGAGCATGACGTACGGCTTGGGCAGGTTACGCAGGAAAGTCAGGACTTCGACGAGTTTGGCACGGGCAACCCAAAGCACCGGCATGCCGGTGCGGGTAGGCTGGGCGGTGAACGCCTCCGGGCCAAAACGGTTGTTCAGTTCGACGACCACATCCTGGTCGTCTGCCTTGTAAGGCGGGATGTACAGAGCACTGCCTGTAGTCATGGTTATTTATCGCTTTCGGTCAACGTAAAGAATGAAGCCAGCTTCTCGTTTCTTTGAAACAGCAGATCTGGATCAGACTTCGTCGGGGCTGCGCAGGTTGGTTACCTGAATACGCTGTTCGCGGCGCTTTTCCTTCTCGGAAGGCATCTCGGCGCGATACACGCCTTGATCGCCAACGACCCAGGAAAGTGGGCGACGCTCCTGGCCAATCGACTCCTGCAACAGCATCAGGCCTTGCAGGAAAGCTTCAGGGCGGGGCGGGCAGCCAGGCACGTAGACGTCCACGGGCAGGAACTTGTCCACCCCTTGAACAACGGAGTAGATGTCGTACATGCCACCGGAGTTGGCGCACGAACCCATGGAAATGACCCATTTAGGCTCGAGCATTTGCTCGTAGAGACGCTGAATGATCGGCGCCATCTTGATGAAGCAGGTACCGGCGATAACCATGAAATCCGCCTGGCGCGGCGATGCCCGGATAACCTCGGCGCCAAAGCGCGCGATGTCGTGGGGCGCCGTGAAGGCGGTGGTCATTTCCACGTAGCAGCACGAAAGACCGAAGTTATACGGCCACAGGGAGTTCTTGCGCCCCCAGTTGATCGTGCCGTTGAGCACGTCTTCGAGCTTGCCCATGAAAATGTTTTTGTGGACTTGATCTTCTAACGGATCGGAAACGGTTTCCCGCTGGCCAATCGGATACTGCTCGTTAGGAGCATCGGGGTCGATCCTGGTGAGATTGTATTGCATTGCCAAAGCCTCATTGTTTCAGCTTCGCTTGCCGCTTGCGCCGAGCTTCCGGAGCCCAGTCAAGGGCGCCCACTCGGAATAGGTAGACAAGGCCTGCCAACAGAATTGCTATGAAAACGAGAGCTTCGACGAATCCGGTCCAGCCGCTTTCGCGGACGGACACAGACCATGCAAAGAGAAAGAGGGCTTCGATATCGAAGATCACGAAAAGCATCGCGACCAGATAGAATTTGGCTGAGAGCCGCAAGCGGGCGCCACCTGTAGGTAGCATGCCGGACTCGAACGGTTCGTTTTTGCTGCGGCCCCAGGCTTTTGACCCGAGGAGGCTGGAGACGCCCAGCATGAAGGCGCAGAGGCCGACGACGCCTAGAAGGAAAATGGCAAAGCCCCAGTTGTGGGCCATGAGTCCTGTCGCTTCGGGCATGCTGGTAATCCTTAACAGAGAGCAAAGGTCTCTGAGCTTGAAAAGAAACAAAAGCAGTGACGATATGTCGCAGCAATCAATCCCGCTGATTTTATGGCTAAACACCCGGCAAGTAAAATTCCTATAGCGAAATTATTTATAGGAATAAGGACATAGCGAAGCCTAAAAGCCCTGTGGCCCTTGGTCTGCGGGCATTAGCCGGCATTTCGTCAATTATGTTTTGTAGAGAACGTAACGAACATAATTTTTTCTAAATGATAATCAGTATTGTTTGAGTTGGTTTTTAAACTGTTTAATGATCTAGCGCTCAGGAAGTTGCCTTAGATGCGCGTTACTTGTAGGAGCGAGCTCGCTCGCGATGGTCGTGAACGATAACGCGGGGAACCAGATTCCCCAGCGGCGTCCTTGAGTTTTTCGCGAGCAGGCTCGCTCCTACAGGGAGTGTGGTGTTGGTGAAATCTCACGCAAAAAAAACGCCCCGAACCAGGCGGTCGGGGCGTCAGATGTGCAGCGCTGCGGTTAGCTTTCTATTCAGTCCGCAGCGGCTGTTTACTCAAGAAGCAGATCAGTGGAACTGTTCTTCTTCAGTCGAACCGGTCAGTGCGGTTACCGAAGACGAGCCACCCTGGATCACGGTGGTCATGTCGTCGAAGTAACCGGTGCCCACTTCCTGCTGGTGAGCCACGAAGGTGTAACCCTTGGCGGCGTCAGCGAATTCCTGCTCTTGCAGCTTCACGTAGGCAGTCATGTCGTTGCGGGCGTAGTCGTGCGCCAGGTTGAACATGCTGTGCCACATGTTGTGAATGCCGGCCAGGGTGATGAACTGGTGCTTGTAGCCCATGGCGGACAGTTCGCGCTGGAACTTGGCGATGGTCGCGTCGTCCAGGTTTTTCTTCCAGTTGAAGGAAGGCGAGCAGTTGTACGACAGCAGTTGGTCCGGGTATTCCTTCTTGATCGCTTCAGCGAAGCGACGAGCCTCGTCCAGGTCTGGCTTGGCGGTTTCGCACCAGATCAGGTCGGCGTACGGAGCGTAGGCCAGGCCGCGAGCGATGGCCTGGTCCAGACCGGCGCGCACTTTGTAGAAGCCTTCCTGGGTACGTTCGCCAGTCACGAATGGCTGGTCGTACGGGTCGCAGTCGGACGTCAGCAGGTCAGCGGCGTTGGCGTCGGTACGGGCCAGGATGATGGTCGGAGTACCGGCAACGTCAGCTGCCAGGCGGGCAGCGGTCAGCTTCTGTACGGCTTCCTGGGTAGGAACCAGTACCTTGCCGCCCATGTGGCCGCATTTCTTCACGGAAGCCAACTGGTCTTCGAAGTGAACGCCGGCGGCGCCTGCTTCGATCATGCTCTTCATCAGCTCGTAGGCGTTCAGTACGCCACCGAAACCGGCTTCAGCGTCAGCCACGATCGGCGCGAAGTAGTCGATGTAGCCAGCGTCGCCCGGGTTCTTGCCGGCTTTCCACTGGATCTGGTCGGCACGACGGAACGAGTTGTTGATGCGCTTGACCACGGTTGGAACCGAGTCCACCGGGTACAGCGACTGGTCCGGGTACATCGATTCGGCGGAGTTGTTGTCCGCAGCAACCTGCCAGCCCGACAGGTAGATCGCCTGGATACCGGCTTTGACTTGTTGTACGGCCTGGCCGCCGGTCAGGGCGCCCATGCAGTTGACGAAATCTTTCTCAGGACGGAAGGCTGGCTTGGCACCCTGGGTGACCAGGTTCCACAGCTTCTCGGCGCCCATTTTTGCAAAGGTGTGCTCAGGTTGAACCGAGCCACGCAGGCGGACGACGTCAGCAGCGGAGTAAGTGCGTGTCACGCCTTTCCAGCGCGGGTTTTCAGCCCAGTCTTTTTCGAGGGCTGCAATTTGCTGTTCGCGTGTCAGTGCCATGGGAGATAAACCTCGTCGCGTCTTTATGAAAAGTTGTTCTGCGGTGGAAAATTCCTGCGCTCGCTGACCAGAAGCTTAAGCGGTCAAGTCGGATTCGGCGGGGAGGGCGACGGGATGAACGATGGGCTCGAGGGGAAGTGAGCAGGTAAAGGCGAACTGCGGGCGCATTCGGGCGTCGTGGGCCTTGGTACGAACATCAGTGTGGTGCCGGGTTACCTATTACGCTTCCGTCCCTCGGGACAACTTCGTTCCAGTCGACAACCTCGTCAAACACACCTTGTGGGCGGTACAGACACGAAGCGGTTCGCGGGGTAGGTGCGAACGTCGCCTCGAAGGCCCTTGCCAGGGCCCCTGATTAGCGGGAGCGAGGCCATCATGCCTTCGCTTTTTTGGCCCGTCAAACGTTTTGTAGTGCTTTTTTTCAAGCACTACATCTTTGGTCTAATACGACTCGTCAGTCAGTTTTTGGTGATTTAGTCCAAGGTGTCGACTTTCACCCGCAAAGTCATGTCGTTGCGGCCCTGGGTTGAGTAGCTGCGGGTCTGGCCCTGTTTGTCGGCCTGGGTCTGGCCATTGACCCCGGCCAGCAGGATCCACTCACCGAGGTGGCCAGTGACGGTTGTGTCGGTACTTTGTACGTTCACTACATCGGGACGCTCCTGACTCATGCGGTCACGATTGGTACTGATCGAGAGGTGAACGATATCGCCGGTGACGTTTGCGGTGACGTAAAAGCCCTGGGTGACGTTGCGGTATTCGGTCTGGCTGCGCAGGTCGCCATAGCCATCGGTCTGCGAACTGGTCAGCGGCACGCTCTGGCCGACCTGGATCAGCGCCGGTGCGCCTTCGCTGGCCTGCACTTGCTGAATACCGCCGTCGCGGCTGTCGGTGCTGTAGTTGATGATTCGGGTCTTGGCGCCGTTGGCTGAAGAACCCTGGTCACCCTGGAAGTTGTTGTCGCTGGTGTCGACAGTGATCAGCAGGCGCTTGGGTGCTGTGTCGAGTTGGGAAACAAGGGCTTTAAGTTCGTCGATCTTGCGCTGATCGGCGTTGACGATGAGTTGATTGCCGTAGGCGCTGACCTGTCCGTCCTTGCCGATGAAATCCTGCGCCACCGGCAGAAAATCGGCGCTGGTGTGGTACTTGAGGGGGACGATTTCTGTGGCTGCCATCACCGAAAAACTGCAGCCCAGCAGCAGTGTGGTGAGCAGGGTGCGTAGGGACATATCCGTTATCTCCGCCAAATAAACAAAGCCCGTAGGAGCTGCCGAAGGCTGCGATCTTTTGATCTTGCCCTTGGGTTTTTACTGATAGTGCCACTTTGTCGGCCCGTGATGGGGCAAGTTGAATGGTAGACAGCAAAACGCCCCGGTATCCGAAGATAGCGAGGCGTTTTGTGGTGTGCTGCCTATAAAGATCGCAGCCTGCGGCAG
>NZ_AKJO01000011.1:0-33267 GCF_000282295.1 Pseudomonas sp. GM33 | reverse complement strand
AGCGTGTTTTCACACAGCCTGACTAGGCCCGGTTCTTTGTTTCAGACTGACGTCTTACTCGGCGGATACAGCTTCGCCAGCAGTAGCACGATCAACCAACTCGACGTACGCCATAGGCGCGTTGTCGCCAGCGCGGAAACCGCACTTGAGGATGCGCAGGTAGCCACCCTCACGGGTAGCGTAACGCTTGCCCAGGTCGTTGAAGAGCTTACCAACGATAGCTTTCGAACGAGTACGGTCGAAAGCCAGACGACGGTTAGCAACGCTGTCTGTCTTGGCCAGAGTGATCAGCGGCTCGGCAACGCGGCGCAGTTCTTTGGCTTTTGGCAGAGTAGTTTTGATCAGCTCGTGCTCGAACAGCGACACCGCCATGTTTTGGAACATGGCCTTGCGGTGCGAGCTGGTGCGGCTCAGGTGACGACCACTTTTACGATGACGCATGGTTCATTCCTTACCAAACACTACGTTCGGTGATTACGACGATCAGGCAGTCGCCTTGTCGTCCTTCTTAAGACTTGCAGGCGGCCAGTTGTCGAGGCGCATGCCGAGGGACAGACCGCGGGAGGCCAGAACGTCCTTGATTTCAGTCAAGGATTTCTTGCCCAGGTTCGGAGTCTTCAACAGTTCCACTTCGGTACGCTGAATCAGGTCACCGATGTAGTAAATGTTTTCCGCCTTAAGGCAGTTAGCCGAACGTACAGTCAGTTCCAGATCGTCAACCGGGCGAAGCAGGATCGGATCGATCTCGTCTTCCTGCTCGACAACCACTGGCTCACTGTCACCCTTGAGGTCGACGAACGCAGCCAACTGCTGTTGCAGGATGGTTGCAGCGCGGCGAATAGCCTCTTCAGGATCCAGAGTACCGTTGGTTTCCAGATCAATAACCAGCTTGTCCAGGTTAGTACGCTGCTCGACACGGGCGTTTTCCACCACGTATGCGATACGGCGAACCGGGCTGAACGAAGAGTCAAGCTGCAAGCGACCGATGCTGCGGCTTTCGTCTTCATCGCTCTGACGCGAGTCTGCCGGTTCATAACCACGACCACGAGCTACTACGAGCTTCATGTTCAGGGCGCCGTTAGACGCCAGGTTAGCGATTACGTGATCGGGATTAACGATCTCGACATCATGATCCAGCTGAATATCGGCAGCGGTAACCACCCCCGAACCCTTCTTCGACAAGGTCAGCGTAACTTCGTCACGACCGTGCAGCTTGATAGCCAGACCTTTAAGGTTCAACAGGATTTCAATGACGTCTTCCTGTACACCTTCGATGGCGCTGTACTCGTGGAGCACACCGTCAATCTCGGCCTCGACTACTGCACAGCCGGGCATTGAGGACAACAGGATGCGGCGCAGCGCGTTGCCCAGGGTATGGCCGAAACCACGCTCGAGAGGCTCGAGAGTGATCTTGGCGCGGGTTGGACTGACAACCTGCACATCAATGTGGCGGGGTGTCAGGAACTCATTTACCGAAATCTGCATGGATGCACCTATTTTCTAGCCCTTACTTGGAGTAGAGCTCGACAATCAGGCTTTCGTTGATGTCGGCGGACAGATCACTGCGAGCTGGAACGTTCTTGAAAACGCCCGACTTCTTCTCAGTGTCTACTTCTACCCATTCTACGCGGCCACGTTGGGCACACAGATCGAGAGCTTGGACAATGCGAAGTTGATTTTTTGCTTTCTCGCGAACAGCAACCACGTCACCAGCACGAACCTGGTAGGACGGAACGTTAACGGTCTGACCGTTTACGCTGATCGACTTGTGCGATACCAGCTGACGGGATTCGGCACGAGTCGAACCAAAGCCCATACGGTATACAACGTTGTCCAGACGGCATTCGAGCAGTTGCAGCAGGTTCTCACCGGTTGCACCTTTCTTGCCAGCAGCTTCTTTGTAGTAGCCGCTGAATTGACGCTCGAGAACGCCGTAGATACGACGGACCTTCTGCTTTTCACGCAGTTGGGTGCCGTAGTCGGACTGGCGACCGCGGCGTTGGCCGTGGATACCAGGTGCTGCTTCAATGTTGCACTTCGATTCGATCGCGCGCACGCCGCTCTTCAGGAAGAGATCGGTGCCTTCGCGACGAGCGAGTTTGCATTTTGGACCAATGTAACGAGCCATTCTTTACAATCTCCTGGATTACACGCGGCGCTTCTTCGGCGGACGGCACCCGTTGTGCGGGATTGGCGTCACGTCGGTGATGCTGGCGATCTTGTAGCCACAGCCGTTCAAAGCGCGGACTGCGGATTCACGACCTGGACCTGGACCTTTGACGTTGACGTCGAGGTTTTTCAGGCCGTATTCCAGCGCAGCTTGACCAGCACGTTCAGCAGCTACCTGAGCAGCAAACGGGGTGGACTTGCGGGAACCGCGGAAACCCGAACCACCGGAGGTAGCCCAGGAAAGAGCGTTACCTTGACGGTCGGTGATGGTCACGATGGTGTTGTTAAAAGATGCATGGATGTGGGCGATGCCATCAACCACTGTCTTTTTAACTTTTTTACGAGGACGAGCAGCAGGTTTTGCCATGATTAAATTCCTGTCGATTCGCTGGGGCGATTACTTGCGGATCGGCTTACGCGGACCTTTACGGGTACGCGCGTTGGTCTTGGTACGCTGACCGCGCACTGGAAGACCGCGACGATGACGCAGACCGCGATAGCAACCGAGGTCCATCAAGCGCTTGATTTTCATGTTGATTTCGCGACGCAGGTCACCTTCAGTGGTGAACTTCGCCACTTCGCCACGCAGCTGTTCAATCTGCTCGTCGCTCAGATCTTTGATCTTTGCTGCTGGGTTTACCCCAGTCTCTGCACAAATTTTCTGTGCAGTAGTGCGACCAACACCATAGATGTAGGTCAGCGAGATAACAGTATGCTTGTTATCTGGAATGTTAACGCCTGCAATACGGGCCATTCAGTGGGACTCCAATTGACAGCTACCTACGCCCCGGAAGCCAAGAAATAGGGCGCGAGATAATATCGCTGTAATAACAAATAATCAACCCGGCAGCGCACTAGCTGCCGGGCTTGAAGCACAATCACACTCAGCCTTGGCGCTGTTTGTGACGCGGTTCCGCGCTGCAAATTACTCGAACAACACCTTCGCGGCGAATAATCTTGCAGTTACGGCACAGCTTTTTCACCGATGCACGAACTTTCATCACCAACTCCTCGAACCTTATGGGTCAGCGCAGCATGCCGCTGCCGTAACCCTTCAGGTTGGCTTTCTTCATCAGGGATTCGTACTGGTGCGAAACGAGGTGCGATTGTACTTGGGACATGAAGTCCATCACAACCACGACGACGATCAGCAACGAGGTCCCGCCAAGGTAGAACGGTACGTTGGCTGCAACCACCAGGAACTGGGGCAACAGGCAGA
This sequence comes from Pseudomonas sp. GM33, assembly GCF_000282295.1. Lineage (NCBI taxonomy): Bacteria > Pseudomonadati > Pseudomonadota > Gammaproteobacteria > Pseudomonadales > Pseudomonadaceae > Pseudomonas > Pseudomonas sp. GM33. Next base: position 29,879 of record NZ_AKJO01000011.1, on the reverse strand, counting down.
CGGCCGTCATGTAAAGAGCACCGAACATGGTCAAGCGAGTCAGAACGCCGTCAATGTAGCGCGCAGACTGCTCACCTGGACGGATGCCCGGAATAAAGGCACCGGACTTCTTCAGGTTTTCCGCTACGTCTTTCGGATTGAACATCAACGCCGTATAGAAGAAGCAGAAGAAAATAATCCCTGCACTAAACAGCAGAATATTCAACGGCTGACCAGGAGCGATCGACTGCGAGATGTCCTGCAACCAGCCCATACCTTCAGACTGACCGAACCAGGCACCCAACGAAGCCGGGAACAGCAAAATGCTGCTCGCGAAAATAGCCGGAATAACACCGGCCATGTTCACCTTCAGCGGCAAGTGGCTGGTCTGCGCAGCGAAGACCTTGCGGCCCTGCTGACGCTTGGCGTAGTGAACAGCAATACGACGCTGACCACGCTCAATGAACACCACGAAACCGATAATCGCTACTGCCAGCAAACCGATGGCAACCAGGGCGAAGATGTTGATATCACCCTGACGTGCAGACTCGAAAGACTGCCCGATCGCTCTCGGAAGACCGGCGACGATACCCGAAAAAATCAACATCGAGATACCGTTGCCAACACCACGCTCAGTAATCTGCTCACCCAGCCACATCATGAACATCGCACCAGCCACAAACGTGGATACCGCGACGAAATGGAAGCCAAAGTCACCAGTGAACGCAACGCCCTGCCCCGCCAGGCCAATGGACATGCCAATGGCCTGGACGAGAGCGAGGACGACAGTGCCGTAGCGGGTGTACTGGCTGATCTTGCGACGGCCAGCTTCACCTTCCTTCTTCAACTGCTCCAGCTGCGGGCTGACGGCGGTCATCAGTTGCATGATGATCGATGCCGAGATGTACGGCATGATCCCCAGTGCAAAGATGCTCATCCGCTCCAGCGCGCCGCCGGAAAACATGTTGAACAAGCTAAGAATGGTCCCCTCATTCTGTCGAAACAGGTCCGCGAGTCGGTCCGGGTTGATACCTGGAACCGGGATGTGTGCGCCTATTCGGTAGACGATAATCGCCAGGAACAGAAAACGCAGACGAGCCCAGAGTTCAGACATACCGCCTTTGCCGAGCGCAGAGAGAGCACCTTGCTTAGCCATTTATTCCTCGAACTTGCCGCCAGCTGCTTCGATAGCCGCACGCGCACCTTTGGTGGCGCCGATTCCCTTGCCGATAGTGACAGCGCGAGTCACTTCACCGGACAGCATGATTTTCACACGCTGTACGTTGACGTTGATCACGTTGGCATCTTTCAGGGACTGCACGGTGACGATGTCGCCTTCCACTTTGGCCAGCTCGGACAGACGCACTTCTGCGCGATCCATGGCTTTCAGGGAAACGAAACCGAACTTCGGCAGGCGACGATGCAGCGGCTGTTGACCGCCTTCAAAGCCTGGAGCAATGGTGCCACCGGAGCGAGAGGTCTGACCTTTGTGACCACGGCCACCAGTCTTACCCAAACCGCTACCGATACCACGGCCCGGACGATGCTTTTCGCGACGGGAACCCGGCGCTGGACTCAGATCATTGAGTTTCATCGATTAACCCTCGACACGCAGCATGTAGTAAGCCTTGTTGATCATCCCGCGATTCTCGGGAGTATCCTGGACTTCTACAGTGTGACCGATGCGACGCAGACCCAGACCCTTAACGCACAGTTTGTGGTTAGGGATGCGGCCGGTCATGCTTTTGATCAGCGTAACTTTAACGGTAGCCATGATCAGAAGATCTCCTTGACGCTTTTGCCACGCTTGGCGGCAATGGATTCAGGAGACTGCATTGCTTTCAAACCCTTGAAAGTGGCGTGAACCACGTTTACCGGGTTAGTCGAGCCGTAGCACTTGGCCAGAACGTTCTGAACGCCAGCAACTTCGAGGACAGCACGCATAGCGCCGCCAGCGATGATACCGGTACCTTCAGAAGCAGGCTGCATGTACACCTTCGAAGCGCCGTGAGCGGACTTCATGGCGTACTGCAGGGTGGTGCCGTTCAGATCAACCTGGATCATGTTGCGGCGAGCAGCTTCCATTGCCTTCTGGATCGCAGCAGGCACTTCACGCGACTTGCCACGGCCGAAGCCAACACGGCCCTTACCATCACCAACCACGGTCAACGCGGTGAAAGTGAAGATACGGCCGCCTTTAACGGTTTTGGCTACGCGGTTAACTTGAACCAGCTTCTCGATGTAGCCTTCGTCGCGCTTTTGGTCGTTATTTGACATAACTTAGAACTCCAGCCCAGCTTCACGAGCAGCATCAGCCAGCGCTTTAACGCGGCCGTGGTACTTGAAGCCAGAGCGGTCGAAAGCCACCTGCGAGACGCCAGCGGCCTTAGCACGCGTAGCGACCAGCTGGCCAACCTTAGTGGCCGCGTCGATGTTGCCGGTGGCACCATCACGCAGTTCTTTATCCAAAGTCGAGGCGCTTGCCAGGACTTTGTTGCCGTCGGCCGAAATGACCTGGGCGTAGATGTGCTGCGAAGAGCGGAACACGCAGAGACGCACGACTTCGAGTTCGTGCATTTTCAGGCGTGCTTTGCGAGCGCGACGCAGTCGAGTAACTTTTTTGTCGGTCATTTGCTATGCCCTACTTCTTCTTGGCTTCTTTACGACGGACGACTTCGTCCGCGTAGCGCACACCTTTGCCTTTGTACGGCTCTGGTGGACGGAAGTCGCGGATCTCGGCGGCCACTTGACCTACCAGCTGCTTGTCGATGCCCTTGATCAGGATATCGGTCTGGCTAGGAGTCTCAGCGGTGATGCCTTCCGGCAGTTCGTAATCCACTGGGTGCGAGAAGCCAAGAGCCAGGTTCAGCACTGTGCCTTTTGCTTGCGCTTTGTAACCAACACCGACCAGCTGGAGCTTGCGCTCGAAGCCTTGGCTTACGCCTTGGACCATGTTGTTTACCAACGCACGAGTGGTACCAGCCATTGCGCGAGTCTGTTGATCGCCATTGCGAGCAGCGAAACGCAGCTCACCAGCTTCTTCAACGATCTCAACGGACGAATGGATGTTCAGTTCGAGAGTGCCCTTGGCACCCTTCACCGAAAGCTGTTGGCCTGCGAATTTTACTTCGACACCGGCTGGCAGCTTAACGGGGTTCTTAGCGACGCGAGACATGCTTATCCCCCCTTAGAACACAGTGCAAAGAACTTCGCCGCCGACACCGGCAGCGCGCGCAGCACGATCAGTCATCACACCCTTGTTGGTGGAGACGATAGACACACCGAGACCGCCACGAACTTTTGGCAGATCATCGACGGACTTGTACTGACGCAGGCCTGGACGGCTAACGCGCTTCACTTCTTCGATAACCGGACGGCCTTCGAAGTACTTCAGCTCGATGGACAGCAGTGGTTTGATTTCGCTGCTGATCTGATAACCCGCAATGTAACCTTCGTCCTTCAGGACTTTGGCAACAGCTACCTTCAACGTGGAAGATGGCATGCTTACGACGGACTTTTCAGCCATCTGGGCATTACGGATACGAGTTAGCATGTCCGCTAACGGGTCCTGCATACTCATGGGCTAGACGCTCCTAATACAAAAAAATTAGCCTTGCGGCTATTACGTGTCGCCGAGAATCTCCGGGCATGAAAAACACGGGCTCAGGCGAGCCGGGTATTCTAGACACACCCCAGAAATGAATCAAGCCCCAAAAGGGGCTTGATCCAGATTCAAGGCCACCGGTGGTCAGGATCTTGCGATCCTGGACACCGAGACTTTGACAGTACTTACCAGCTGGCTTTAACCAGACCCGGTACGTCACCACGCATGGCAGCTTCACGCAGCTTGTTACGGCCGAGGCCGAACTTGCGGTAAACGCCGTGTGGACGACCGGTCAGGCGGCAGCGGTTACGCATGCGCGAAGCGCTTGCGTCACGTGGCTGCTTCTGCAGGGCTACTGTAGCTTCCCAACGCGCTTCTGGACTTGCGTTCAGATCAACGATGATAGCTTTCAGTGCTGCACGCTTCTTGGCGTACTTGGCAACCGTGAGCTGACGCTTCAGCTCGCGGTTTTTCATGCTCATCTTGGCCATGGTCCTACTCCAATCAGTTGCGGAACGGGAATTTGAACGCACGCAGCAGAGCGCGGCCTTCATCATCGTTCTTGGCAGTGGTGGTCAGGGTGATGTCCAGACCGCGGAGAGCATCGATCTTGTCGTAGTCGATTTCCGGGAAGATGATCTGCTCTTTCACGCCCATGCTGTAGTTACCACGACCATCGAAGGACTTGGCATTCAGGCCGCGGAAGTCGCGAACCCGAGGCAGGGAGATCGACAGCAGACGATCCAGGAACTCGTACATACGCTCACGGCGCAGGGTCACTTTGACGCCGATCGGCCAACCTTCACGGACTTTAAAGCCTGCGATGGATTTGCGAGCGTAGGTCACAACGACTTTCTGGCCGGTGATCTTTTCCAGGTCAGCAACAGCGTGCTCGATGACTTTTTTGTCGCCGATCGCTTCGCCCAGACCCATGTTCAGGGTGATTTTGGTAACGCGCGGAACTTCCATCACGTTCGAAAGCTTAAGTTCTTCCTTAAGTTTCGGAGCGATTTCCTTCCGGTAAATCTCTTTTAGTCGTGCCATGGTCTTCTACCTAGCAGTGTTCAAGCATCAACCGCTTTTTGGGTCGACTTGAAGACACGAATTTTCTTACCGTCTTCTACTTTGAAACCAACGCGGTCAGCCTTGTTGGTTTCGCCGTTGAAGATGGCGACGTTGGAAGCGTGCAGTGGCGCTTCTTTCTCGACGATACCGCCCTGTACGCCCGACATCGGGTTAGGCTTGGTATGACGCTTGACCAGGTTCAGACCACCAACAACCAGACGGTTGTCAGCAAGAACCTTCAGCACCTTACCGCGCTTACCTTTGTCTTTGCCGGCGATCACGATGATCTCGTCGTCACGACGAATCTTTTGCATGTCGGATCTCCTTACAGCACTTCTGGGGCGAGCGAGACGATCTTCATGAACTTCTCAGTACGAAGTTCACGGGTCACTGGCCCAAAGATACGGGTGCCGATCGGCTCTTGCTTGTTGTTCAACAGAACAGCAGCGTTGCCATCAAAGCGGATAATGGAGCCATCAGCACGACGTACGCCGTGACGAGTGCGGACTACAACGGCAGTCATCACTTGGCCTTTTTTCACTTTACCGCGAGGAATTGCTTCCTTGACGGTAACTTTGATGATGTCACCGATACCAGCGTAACGACGATGGGAGCCACCCAGCACCTTGATGCACATAACGCGGCGAGCGCCGCTGTTATCGGCCACATCGAGCATGGATTGAGTCTGAATCATATAATTTCTCCGACCCCTAGTCCTTAGACTTCCACAGCGCGTTCGAGAACATCAACCAGCGCCCAAGACTTGGTCTTGGCCAAAGGACGAGTTTCACGAATAGTGACTTTGTCGCCGATGTGGCACTGATTGGTTTCGTCGTGCGCGTGCAGCTTAGTCGAACGCTTAACGTATTTACCGTAGATCGGGTGCTTAACGCGACGCTCGATCAGAACGGTGATGGTTTTGTCCATCTTGTCGCTGACAACACGGCCAGTCAGCGTACGGACAGTTTTTTCGGCTTCAGCCATGATTACTTACCTGCCTGCTGGTTGAGCACAGTCTTCACGCGAGCGATGTCACGCTTAACTTGCGAGAGCAGATGAGACTGCCCCAACTGGCCAGTTGCTTTCTGCATACGCAGATTGAACTGGTCGCGCAGCAGGCCGAGCAGTTGCTCGTTCAGCTGCTGTGCGGATTTTTCACGAAGTTCATTCGCTTTCATCACATCACCGTCCGTTTAACAAAGGAGGTGGCGAGCGGCAGCTTTGCAGCAGCCAGGGCGAAAGCCTCACGCGCCAGCTCTTCAGAAACACCCTCGATTTCATACAGGACTTTGCCTGGCTGAATCTGGGCAACCCAGTACTCCACGTTACCCTTACCTTTACCCATACGAACCTCGAGAGGTTTTTTGGAGATCGGCTTGTCCGGGAATACACGGATCCAGATCTTGCCGCCACGTTTTACGTGACGGGTCAGAGCACGACGCGCTGACTCGATCTGACGAGCGGTGAGACGACCACGAGCAACAGACTTCAGCGCGAACTCGCCGAAGCTGACTTTGCTACCGCGCAATGCCAGGCCACGGTTGTGACCAGTCATTTGCTTGCGGAACTTCGTACGCTTTGGTTGCAACATTTGGCGTACCCCTTACTTAGCAGCTTTTTTACGAGGCGCTGGTGCTTGTGGTTTCAGTTCTTCTTGGCGACCACCAATTACTTCGCCTTTGAAGATCCAAACCTTTACACCGATCACACCGTAAGTGGTGTGAGCTTCGTAGTTGGCATAGTCGATGTCGGCACGCAGGGTGTGCAATGGCACACGACCTTCGCGATACCATTCAGTACGTGCGATTTCAGCACCGCCGAGACGACCGCTCACTTGGATTTTGATGCCTTTGGCACCAATGCGCATGGCGTTCTGTACGGCGCGCTTCATAGCACGACGGAACATTACGCGACGCTCCAGCTGCTGAGCTACGCTCTGCGCAACCAGCATACCGTCGAGCTCCGGCTTGCGGATCTCTTCGATATTGATGTGCACAGGCACACCCATTTGCTTGGTCAGGTCCTGACGCAGTTTCTCAACATCTTCACCTTTCTTCCCGATAACGATACCTGGACGAGCGGTGTGGATGGTGATGCGTGCAGTTTGGGCCGGACGATGGATATCGATACGGCTTACGGACGCGCTTTTTAGTTTGTCTTGGAGGTACTCACGCACATTCAGATCTGCGAGCAAATAGTCCGCATAAGTCCGACCGTCTGCGTACCAGACGGAGGTGTGCTCCTTGACGATTCCCAGGCGAATGCCAATGGGATGTACTTTCTGACCCATCTCTTCGACTCCGTTACTTGTCAGCAACCTTGACAGTGATATGGCAAGACCGCTTGACGATGCGATCAGCACGGCCTTTGGCACGTGGCATGATGCGCTTCAGCGAACGCCCTTCGTTGACGAAAACGGTGCTGACCTTCAGATCATCAACGTCTGCGCCTTCGTTATGCTCGGCGTTGGCTACGGCCGACTCCAGCACTTTCTTCATGATCTCGGCGGCTTTCTTACTGCTGAAAGCCAACAGGTTGAGCGCTTCGCCCACCTTCTTCCCGCGGATCTGGTCGGCGACCAAGCGGGCTTTCTGGGCGGAGATTCGAGCGCCCGACAACTTAGCGGCTACTTCCATTTCCTAACCCCTTAACGCTTGGCTTTCTTGTCTGCCACGTGCCCGCGATAAGTGCGGGTACCGGCGAACTCGCCCAGTTTGTGGCCGACCATGTCTTCGTTCACGAGAACTGGGACGTGCTGACGACCGTTGTGTACTGCGATGGTCAGACCGACCATTTGTGGCAGGATCATCGAACGACGCGACCAGGTTTTCACCGGTTTGCGATCATTCTTTTCCGCCGCCACTTCGATCTTCTTCAGTAGGTGAAGATCGATAAAAGGACCTTTTTTCAGAGAACGTGGCACTGTCGTATCCCTCTATTTACTTGCGACGACGGACGATCATTTTGTCGGTACGCTTATTACCACGAGTCTTCGCGCCCTTAGTCGGGAAGCCCCATGGCGATACCGGATGACGACCACCAGAGGTACGACCTTCACCACCACCATGTGGGTGGTCAACCGGGTTCATGGCAACACCACGAACGGTTGGGCGAACGCCACGCCAGCGTTTGGCACCGGCTTTACCCAGCGAACGCAGGCTGTGCTCGGAGTTCGAGACTTCGCCCAGGGTCGCACGGCATTCAGCCAGGACTTTACGCATTTCACCGGAACGCAGACGCAGGGTAACGTACACGCCTTCACGAGCGATCAGCTGAGCCGAAGCACCAGCGGAACGAGCGATCTGTGCGCCTTTACCTGGCTTCAGTTCGATGCCGTGTACGGTAGAACCGACTGGAATGTTGCGCAGTTGCAGAGCGTTGCCTGGCTTGATTGGAGCCAGAGCGCCTGCGATCAGCTGGTCGCCAGCACTCACGCCTTTAGGGGCGATGATGTAGCGGCGCTCGCCGTCTGCGTAGCAGAGCAGTGCGATGTGAGCAGTACGGTTTGGATCGTATTCGATACGCTCGACAGTGGCGACGATGCCATCTTTGTCGTTGCGACGGAAATCGACCATACGGTAATGCTGCTTATGACCACCACCGATGTGACGAGTGGTAATACGGCCATTGTTGTTACGACCACCAGTCTTCGATTTCTTCTCGAGCAGCGGTGCGTGAGGAGCGCCTTTATGCAGCTCCTGGTTGACCACCTTGACCACAAAACGGCGGCCAGGGGAAGTCGGTTTGCATTTAACGATTGCCATGATGCACCCCTTCCTTACTCAGCACTGCTGCTGAAATCGAGATCTTGGCCTGGCTGAAGGGAGATAACTGCCTTCTTCCAGTCATTACGCTTGCCCAGACCGCGAGCAGTGCGCTTGCTCTTACCCAGAACATTCAGGGTAGTTACACGCTCTACTTTCACGCTGAACAGGCTTTCGACGGCCTTCTTGATTTCCAGCTTGGTTGCGTCAGTAGCAACCTTGAAAACGAACTGGCCTTTCTTGTCTGCCAGAACCGTAGCCTTCTCGGAAACGTGCGGGCCAAGCAGAACTTTAAATACGCGTTCCTGGTTCATCCCAGCAGCTCCTCGAATTTCTTCACGGCCGACACGGTGATCAACACCTTGTCGTATGCGATCAGACTAACTGGATCGGAACCTTGCACGTCACGTACATCTACGTGTGGCAGGTTACGAGCAGCCAGGTACAGGTTCTGATCAACAGCGTCCGACACGATCAGAACGTCGGTCAGGCTCATGTTGTTCAGCTTGCCCAGCAGGTCTTTGGTTTTCGGCGTTTCAACGGCGAAATCCTGAACCACGACCAGACGATCAGTACGCACCAGCTCAGCAAGGATGGAACGCATTGCTGCGCGATACATCTTCTTGTTCAGCTTCTGGGAGTGATCCTGAGGACGAGCTGCGAAAGTGGTACCGCCGCCACGCCAGATTGGGCTACGGATAGTACCGGCACGAGCACGGCCAGTACCTTTCTGACGCCATGGGCGCTTGCCGCCACCACGAACGTCGGAACGGGTCTTTTGCTGCTTGGAACCCTGACGGCCGCCGGCCATGTAGGCCACGACTGCTTGGTGAACCAGCGTCTCGTTGAATTCGCCGCCAAATGTCAGTTCGGAAACTTCGATCGCTTGAGCGTCATTTACATTTAATTGCATGTCAGCTTCCCCTTAACCGCGAGCCTTGGCTGCTGGACGTACAACCAAGTTGCCGCCAGTAGCGCCAGGAACAGCGCCCTTGACCAACAACAGATTGCGTTCAGCGTCCACGCGCACTACTTCGAGGGACTGCACGGTCACGCGCTCAGCGCCCATATGACCGGACATTTTTTTGCCCTTGAATACACGACCAGGAGTCTGGCACTGGCCGATAGAGCCTGGAACGCGGTGGGATACGGAGTTACCGTGGGTGTTATCTTGCCCGCGGAAATTCCAACGCTTGATCGTACCCTGGAAGCCTTTACCCTTGGACTGACCGGTTACATCAACCAGTTGACCAGCGGCGAAGATTTCAGCGTTGATCAGATCGCCGGCCTGGTACTCGCCTTCTTCAAGGCGGAATTCCATTACGGTACGACCAGCGGCAACGTTCGCTTTAGCGAAGTGGCCAGCCTGAGCTGCTGTTACACGCGAAGCACGACGCTCGCCGACAGTGACTTGCACTGCACGATAGCCATCGGTCTCTTCAGTTTTGAACTGGGTGACGCGATTCGGCTCGATCTCAATGACCGTGACCGGAATGGAGACACCTTCTTCGGTGAAAATACGGGTCATACCGCATTTACGACCGACTACACCAATAGTCATGTTGTAAACCTCATGAGTGTACGGGGCTTTCACCCGCTATGGCCGCCCATTTCAGAGCGTTACACGACTAAGACCGAGTCTTAGCCGAGGCTGATCTGCACTTCCACACCGGCCGCAAGATCAAGCTTCATAAGAGCATCAACGGTTTTATCCGTTGGCTGGACGATGTCCAGAACGCGCTTATGAGTACGGATCTCGTACTGGTCACGCGCGTCTTTGTTGACGTGCGGGGAGACCAGAACGGTGAACCGCTCTTTACGGGTAGGCAGTGGAATTGGACCACGCACTTGAGCACCAGTACGTTTCGCGGTTTCCACGATTTCCTGGGTTGATTGGTCGATCAGGCGATGGTCGAAAGCCTTCAACCTGATACGGATTTGCTGATTTTGCATTGGATTTCAGACTCCGGCTGCTATTCCCACCGGGCGCAATACGCCCGTTAAAAGGAGGCGCAATTCTATAGACGCCCCAGATAGGTGTCAACCCAATAAAAAAGCCCCCGCTGAGCGGGGGCTTTTCAAAGCATCGAAGCTATCTCAAAAGAGATGCTTACTCGATGATTTTGGCTACGACGCCAGCGCCGACGGTACGACCGCCTTCACGGATAGCGAAACGCAGACCGTCTTCCATCGCGATGGTTTTGATCAGGGTAACAGTCATCTGAATGTTGTCACCTGGCATTACCATTTCAACGCCTTCTGGCAGCTCGCAGTTACCAGTCACGTCAGTAGTACGGAAGTAGAACTGTGGACGGTAGCCTTTGAAGAACGGAGTGTGACGACCGCCTTCTTCCTTGCTCAGAACGTAAACTTCTGCGGTGAACTTGGTGTGCGGCTTAACCGAACCTGGCTTGACCAGAACCTGACCACGCTCAACGTCGTCACGCTTGGTGCCACGCAGCAGAACGCCGCAGTTCTCGCCAGCACGACCTTCGTCGAGCAGTTTACGGAACATTTCAACACCGGTGCAGGTGGTGACGGTGGTGTCACGCAGACCAACGATTTCCAGTGGATCCTGTACGCGAACGATACCGCGCTCGATACGACCAGTCACAACAGTACCGCGACCGGAGATCGAGAATACGTCTTCGATTGGCATCAGGAACGGCTTGTCGATAGCACGCTCTGGCTCTGGGATGTAGGTGTCCAGAGTTTCTACCAGTTTCTTGACGGCAGTGGTGCCCATCTCGTTGTCATCTTTGCCTTCCAGCGCCATACGGGCCGAACCAATGATGATTGGAGTGTCGTCGCCTGGGAAGTCGTAAGTGCTCAGCAGATCGCGCACTTCCATCTCTACCAATTCCAGCAGCTCAGCGTCGTCTACCAGGTCAGCCTTGTTCAGGAAAACCACGATGTACGGAACGCCTACCTGACGGGACAGCAGGATGTGCTCACGGGTTTGTGGCATCGGACCATCAGCGGCCGAGCAAACCAGGATCGCGCCGTCCATCTGGGCAGCACCGGTGATCATGTTCTTCACGTAGTCAGCGTGACCTGGGCAGTCAACGTGAGCGTAGTGACGAATGTTCGAGTTGTACTCGACGTGCGCGGTGTTGATGGTGATACCACGAGCTTTTTCTTCTGGCGCGCTGTCGATCTTGTCGAATTCAACGATTGCAGAACCGAAAACTTCGGAGCAAACGCGAGTCAGAGCTGCGGTCAGAGTGGTTTTACCGTGGTCAACGTGACCGATGGTGCCAACGTTGACGTGCGGTAGGGAACGATCAAATTTTTCTTTAGCCACGACAATTAACTCCTTGCCTAAAGGACTGAATCAGCCTTGTTTTTTGGTAACGGTTTCGACGATGTGCGACGGAGCCGTATTGTATTTTTTGAATTCCATAGAGTAGCTTGCGCGACCCTGGGACATCGAACGAACGTCGGTCGCATAACCGAACATCTCGCCCAACGGAACTTCAGCACGGATCACCTTACCGGAAACCGTGTCTTCCATACCCAGAATCATGCCGCGACGACGATTGAGGTCGCCCATCACGTCACCCATATAGTCTTCAGGCGTAACAACCTCTACCGCCATGATCGGCTCGAGCAACTCACCACCGCCCTTCTGGGCCAGTTGCTTGGTCGCCATGGAAGCAGCCACCTTAAACGCCATCTCGTTGGAGTCGACGTCGTGGTAAGAACCATCAAACACGGTAGCCTTCAGGCCGATCAGCGGATAGCCGGCAACTACGCCGTTCTTCATCTGCTCTTCGATACCCTTCTGGATAGCCGGGATGTATTCCTTAGGAACCACACCACCCACTACTTCGTTCAAGAATTGCAGACCTTCCTGACCTTCGTCAGCAGGAGCAAAACGGATCCAGCAATGACCGAACTGGCCACGACCACCGGATTGACGAACGAACTTGCCTTCGATTTCGCAGTTCTTCGTGATGCGCTCACGATAGGAAACCTGAGGCTTACCGATGTTGGCTTCGACGTTGAACTCACGGCGCATCCGGTCAACCAGGATGTCCAGGTGCAGCTCGCCCATGCCAGAGATGATCGTTTGACCAGTCTCTTCATCAGTCTTGACGCGGAAAGACGGGTCTTCCTGAGCAAGTTTGCCCAGAGCGATACCCATTTTTTCCTGGTCATCCTTGGTCTTAGGCTCAACGGCAACCGAAATAACCGGCTCCGGGAAGTCCATGCGAACCAGGATGATTGGCTTGTCAGCGTTGCACAAGGTTTCACCAGTGGTGACGTCCTTCATGCCGATCAAGGCCGCGATGTCGCCAGCGCGTACTTCCTTGATCTCTTCACGGGCGTTTGCGTGCATCTGCACCATACGACCCACACGCTCTTTCTTGCCTTTGACCGAGTTGATCACGCCGTCGCCGGAGGCCAACACGCCCGAGTAAACGCGGACGAAGGTCAAGGTACCCACGAATGGGTCGGTAGCGATCTTGAACGCCAGAGCCGAGAACGGCTCGTTGTCGTCTGCATGACGTTCCATCTGCTTTTCCTCGTCATCCGGGTCAGTACCCTTGATGGCAGGAATGTCAGTTGGTGCAGGCAGGTAGTCGATAACGGCGTCGAGAACCAGGGGAACGCCCTTGTTCTTGAAGGAAGAACCGCAAACAGCCAGAACGATCTCACCAGCGATAGTACGCTGACGCAGAGCACCCTTGATTTCCTCGATGGAGAGCTCTTCCCCTTCGAGGTACTTGTTCATCAGCTCTTCGCTGGCTTCGGCCGCAGCCTCAACCATGTTGTTGCGCCACTCTTCAGCCAGCTCCTGCAGTTCAGCAGGGATAGCTTCGCGACGTGGAGTCATGCCCTTGTCGGCATCGTTCCAGTAAACCGCTTCCATGGTCATCAGATCGATCTGACCCTGGAAGTTGTCTTCGGAACCGATAGCCAACTGGATCGGCACCGGAGTGTGACCCAGACGCTGCTTGATCTGAGCGATCACGCGCAGGAAGTTTGCACCGGCACGGTCCATCTTGTTCACGTAAACAATACGTGGAACGCCGTACTTGTTGGCTTGACGCCATACGGTTTCGGACTGAGGCTCAACGCCGGAGGTGCCGCAGAACACAACGACCGCGCCGTCGAGTACACGCAGGGAACGCTCAACTTCAATGGTGAAGTCTACGTGGCCCGGGGTATCGATGACGTTGAAGCGGTATTGGTCTTTGTGCTGCTTGGCCGAACCCTGCCAGAAGGCGGTAATGGCAGCAGAAGTAATGGTAATACCACGCTCCTGCTCCTGAACCATCCAGTCAGTGGTCGCAGCGCCGTCATGCACTTCGCCCATCTTGTGGCTTTTGCCAGTGTAAAAAAGGACGCGCTCGGTGGTGGTGGTTTTACCAGCATCCACGTGAGCAACGATACCGATGTTACGGTAGCGATTAATCGGTGTAGTACGAGCCATAAAGCCCTCGCAAAATGAGTGACGCTAGAATTAGAAGCGGTAGTGCGAGAAAGCCTTGTTGGCTTCAGCCATACGGTGCACGTCTTCACGCTTCTTAACTGCAGCACCTTTACCTTCGGCGGCGTCCAACAGTTCGCCAGCCAAACGCAGAGCCATAGACTTCTCGCCGCGCTTGCGGGCGAAGTCTACCAACCAGCGCATTGCCAGAGCGTTACGACGGGAAGGACGAACCTCGACCGGAACCTGGTAAGTAGCACCACCAACGCGGCGCGACTTCACTTCGACCAGCGGAGCGATGGCGTCGAGTGCTTTTTCGAAGAGTTCCAGGGGATCGGTGCCGGCCTTACGAGCCTTCACGGTATCCAGGGCACCATAAACGATACGCTCGGCAACGGCTTTCTTGCCGCTTTCCATTACGTGGTTCATGAATTTGGCGAGGATTTGGCTTCCGTATTTCGGATCGTCCAGAATCTCACGCTTGGCTGCTACGCGACGTCTTGGCATTGATAAGCCCTCAAACGGTCTTCAGGTTAGCCCGGGACAGATCCAGTGGATACGTGCCCGACCTTACTCTTATCGACTCAATAAAATGAATAACTGCAAAACGGCCGATTACTTCGGACGCTTGGTACCGTACTTCGAACGACCCTGGTTACGACCCTTAACACCGGAAGTATCCAACGAACCGCGAACAGTGTGGTAACGAACACCTGGCAAGTCTTTTACACGACCGCCGCGGATCAGTACCACGCTGTGCTCTTGCAGGTTGTGGCCTTCACCACCGATGTACGAGGAAACCTCGAAACCGTTGGTCAGACGCACACGGCATACTTTACGCAGTGCCGAGTTAGGTTTTTTCGGCGTGGTGGTGTACACACGGGTGCACACGCCACGGCGTTGCGGGCAGTTCTGCAGCGCAGGCACGTCGGATTTCTCGACGATACGCTTACGCGGCTGACGTACCAGCTGGTTGATAGTTGCCATCTACTAGCTCCACTGTTGTCTTGCGACGCTATTGTCTTGCAAGAAAAGCAAAATGGCAGGAACGAATTCCCGCCAAATTTAGGGGTACAAGAGTCTAAAGAGGATCTTGTCCCCAGTCAAGGCAAGGCCCCGCCCTCCCCGCTCATCCAATCTCGACAATTTGTCTCGATTCGATGAACGGAGTGACCAGGGCCTCACACTCATTTACCGCAGAACTCAGTTACCGCTCGAGTTCAGCGCTTCGGTCAGTGCAGCTTCCACTTCACTGGCGCTTACGCGCAACGGTTTGTCTGCATCACGGCGACGCTTGCGCTCGCTGTGATAAGCCAGACCGGTACCGGCCGGGATCAGACGACCCACGACCACGTTTTCTTTCAGGCCGCGCAGGTAATCGCGCTTGCCGGTTACCGCCGCTTCGGTCAGTACGCGGGTGGTTTCCTGGAAGGAAGCCGCCGAGATGAACGATTCGGTGGACAACGACGCCTTGGTGATACCCAGCAGTACACGAGTGAACTTGGAGACAAACTTGTCTTCAGTCGCCAGGCGCTCGTTCTCTACCAGTACGTGAGTCAGTTCCATCTGGTCGCCCTTGATGAAACTGGAATCGCCGGATTCAGCGATTTCAACTTTACGCAGCATCTGACGCAGGATGGTCTCGATGTGCTTGTCGTTGATCTTCACACCTTGCAGACGGTAAACGTCCTGGATCTCGTTAACGATGTACTTGGCCAGCGCACTCACACCCAGCAGACGCAGGATGTCGTGTGGATCGCTCGGACCGTCGGAGATAACTTCGCCGCGGTTTACCTGTTCGCCTTCGAACACGTTCAGGTGACGCCACTTCGGAATCAGCTCTTCGTACGGATCGCTACCGTCGTTCGGGGTAATGACCAGACGGCGCTTGCCCTTGGTCTCTTTACCGAACGCGATGGTGCCGCTGACTTCAGCCAGAATCGACGCTTCTTTCGGACGACGGGCTTCGAACAGGTCGGCAACACGCGGCAGACCACCGGTGATGTCACGGGTCTTCGAAGTTTCTTGCGGAATACGAGCGATAACATCACCGATCGCAATCTTCGCACCGTCCGCTACACCGACCAGGGCGTTGGCTGGCAGGAAGTACTGAGCGATTACGTCAGTGCCTGGCAGCAACAGATCCTTGCCGTTGTCGTCGACCATCTTAACGGCTGGACGGATGTCCTTACCGGCAGCTGGACGATCTTTGGCGTCGAGTACTTCAATGTTGGTCATACCGGTCAATTCGTCAGTCTGACGCTTGATCGTGATGCCTTCTTCCATGCCCACGTAGGTCACGGTACCTTTCATTTCGGTAACGATCGGGTGAGTGTGCGGATCCCACTTGGCCACGATGGCGCCAGCGTCGACCTTGTCACCTTCTTTAACCGAAATCACAGCACCGTACGGCAGCTTGTAACGCTCACGCTCACGACCGAAGTCATCAGCGATGGCCAGCTCACCGGAACGGGACACAGCCACCAGGTGACCATCCACTCGCTCAACGTGCTTCAGGTTATGCAGACGGACGGTACCGCCATTCTTCACCTGAACGCTGTCGGCTGCGGAGGTCCGGCTTGCCGCACCACCGATGTGGAACGTACGCATCGTCAGCTGGGTACCCGGCTCACCGATGGACTGGGCAGCGATAACGCCGACCGCTTCACCGATGTTCACCTGGTGACCACGAGCCAGGTCACGGCCGTAGCACTTGGCGCAAATGCCGTAGCGGGTTTCGCAGCTGATCGGCGAACGCACGATCACTTCGTCGATGCTGTTCAGCTCGATGAACTCGACCCACTTCTCGTCTACCAGGGTGCCAGCAGGAACGATGACGTCCTCGGTACCCGGCTTGAATACGTCACGGGCGATAACACGACCCAATACGCGCTCACCCAACGGCTCTACAACGTCACCGCCTTCAATGTGCGGAGTCATCAGCAGACCGTGCTCGGTGCCGCAATCGATCTCGGTTACAACCAGATCCTGCGCCACGTCTACCAGACGACGAGTCAGGTAACCCGAGTTCGCCGTTTTCAACGCGGTATCCGCCAGACCTTTACGAGCACCGTGAGTGGAGATGAAGTACTGAAGTACGCTCAAGCCTTCACGGAAGTTCGCAGTAATCGGCGTTTCAATGATGGAGCCGTCCGGCTTGGCCATCAGACCACGCATACCGGCGAGCTGACGAATCTGTGCTGCGGAACCCCGCGCACCCGAGTCGGCCATCATGTACATCGAGTTGAACGATTCCTGGTCGACTTCGACGCCATGACGGTCGATGACTTTCTCTTTCGAGAGGTTGGCCATCATCGCCTTGGAAACTTCGTCGTTCGCCTTGGACCAAAGGTCGATCACTTTGTTGTACTTCTCGCCCTGGGTTACCAGGCCGGAGGCGTACTGGCTCTCGATCTCTTTCACTTCGTCGGTGGCTGCACCGATGATGCGGGCTTTTTCATCCGGGATAACGAAGTCGTTAACACCGATGGAAACGCCGGAGATGGTCGAGTAGGCAAAACCGGTATACATCAACTGGTCAGCGAAGATAACGGTCTCTTTCAGACCAACCACGCGGTAGCACTGGTTGATCAGCTTGGAGATCGCCTTTTTCTTCATCGGCAGGTTGACGACGTCGTACGACAGACCTTTTGGCACAACCTGGAACAACAGCGCACGGCCGACAGTTGTGTCGACGATACGGGTGTTGGTCACGCTGCCGCCGTCACGGTCGTTGACGGTTTCGTTGATCCGCACTTTGACCTTGGCATGCAGTGCGGCTTCGCCGGCACGGAACACACGGTCAACTTCCTGCAGATCCGCGAATACACGACCTTCGCCCTTGGCGTTGATCGCTTCACGCGTCATGTAGTACAGACCCAATACAACGTCCTGCGACGGAACGATGATTGGCTCACCGTTGGCTGGCGACAGAATGTTGTTGGTCGACATCATCAACGCACGCGCTTCCAGCTGGGCTTCCAGCGTCAGCGGTACGTGCACGGCCATTTGGTCGCCGTCGAAGTCGGCGTTGTACGCGGCGCAGACCAGCGGGTGCAGCTGGATAGCCTTACCTTCGATCAGTACCGGTTCAAACGCCTGGATACCCAGACGGTGAAGGGTCGGTGCACGGTTGAGAAGAACCGGGTGTTCGCGAATCACTTCAGCGAGAACGTCCCAAACTTCCGGCAGCTCGCGCTCGACCATCTTCTTGGCAGCCTTGATGGTGGTCGCGAGACCACGCATTTCCAGCTTGCCGAAAATGAACGGCTTGAACAGCTCGAGAGCCATCTTCTTCGGCAGACCGCACTGGTGCAGACGCAGGGTCGGACCTACGGTAATTACCGAACGACCGGAGTAGTCAACACGCTTACCGAGCAAGTTCTGACGGAAACGACCCTGCTTACCCTTGATCATGTCAGCCAGGGATTTCAGAGGACGCTTGTTGGAACCTGTGATAGCGCGGCCACGACGACCGTTGTCGAGCAGTGCGTCGACGGCTTCCTGCAACATACGCTTTTCGTTGCGCACGATGATGTCCGGAGCGGACAGATCCAGCAGGCGCTTCAAACGGTTGTTACGGTTGATCACTCGACGATACAGATCGTTGAGGTCGGAAGTCGCGAAACGACCGCCATCCAGCGGGACCAGTGGACGCAGATCTGGCGGCAGAACCGGCAGAACGGTCAGCACCATCCACTCTGGCAGGTTGCCGGAACCCTGGAAGGCTTCCATCAACTTCAGACGCTTGGACAGCTTCTTGATTTTGGTTTCGGAGTTGGTTTGCGGAATTTCTTCACGCAGACGGCCAATCTCGTGTTCCAGGTCGATAGCGTGCAGCAGTTCGCGGACAGCTTCGGCACCCATACGGGCATCGAAATCATCGCCGAACTCTTCCAGCGCTTCGAAGTACTGCTCGTCGTTCAGCAGCTGACCTTTTTCAAGGGTGGTCATGCCTGGATCGATAACGACGTAGCTCTCGAAGTAGAGAACGCGTTCGATATCACGCAGGGTCATGTCCATCAGCAAGCCGATACGGGACGGCAGCGATTTCAGGAACCAGATGTGGGCAACCGGCGAAGCCAGTTCGATGTGCGCCATGCGCTCACGACGAACTTTTGCCAGCGCGACTTCAACGCCGCACTTCTCGCAGATCACACCGCGGTGCTTCAAGCGCTTGTACTTACCGCACAGGCACTCGTAATCCTTTACCGGGCCAAAGATCTTGGCGCAGAACAGGCCGTCACGCTCAGGTTTGAACGTACGGTAGTTGATGGTTTCCGGCTTTTTAACTTCACCGAACGACCACGAACGGATCATCTCAGGCGATGCCAATCCGATACGGATGGCGTCGAACTCTTCGACTTGACCCTGGTTTTTCAGCAAATTCAGTAGGTCTTTCAAGGCCTTTCCTCCTGGCGGAGCAGAGAGCGGGCAATCCTGCCCCGCTCTCGATTCGCGTCACGTGTTATTCGGTTTCCAGATCGATATCGATGCCGAGGGAACGAATTTCCTTGATCAACACGTTGAAGGACTCGGGCATGCCCGGCTCCATACGGTGATCGCCATCCACGATGTTTTTGTACATCTTGGTACGGCCGTTCACATCGTCCGACTTCACTGTGAGCATTTCTTGCAGAGTGTAAGCGGCACCGTATGCTTCCAGTGCCCAGACCTCCATCTCCCCGAAACGCTGACCACCGAACTGCGCCTTACCACCCAGCGGCTGCTGGGTAACCAGGCTGTACGAACCGGTAGAACGCGCGTGCATCTTGTCGTCTACCAAGTGGTTCAGCTTCAGCATGTACATGTAGCCAACGGTAACCGGGCGCTCGAACTTGTTGCCGGTACGGCCGTCGGTCAGCTGCATCTGGCCGCTTTCCGGCAGGTCCGCCAGTTTCAGCATGGCCTTGATTTCGCTTTCCTTGGCACCGTCGAACACTGGAGTGGCCATTGGAACGCCGCCACGCAGGTTTTGAGCCAGATCCAGGATTTCCTGGTCCGAGAAGTCATCGAGGCTTTCCTGACGACCGCCGATCTCGTTATAGATCTCGTGCAGGAACTTACGCAGCTCGGCAACCTTGCGCTGCTCTTCGATCATGCGGTTGATCTTCTCGCCCAGACCTTTGGCCGCGAGGCCCAGGTGGGTTTCAAGGATCTGACCAACGTTCATACGCGAAGGTACGCCCAACGGGTTGAGGACGACGTCGACCGGGGTGCCATTGGCATCGTGCGGCATGTCTTCAACCGGCATGATCACGGAGACCACACCCTTGTTACCGTGACGACCGGCCATCTTGTCGCCCGGCTGGATGCGACGACGGATTGCCAGGTAGACCTTGACGATTTTCAGCACGCCCGGAGCCAGGTCATCGCCTTGCTGCAGTTTGCGCTTCTTGTCTTCGAACTTGTCGTCCAGCAGACGACGACGATCAACGATGTAGGCCTGAGCCTTCTCGAGCTGCTCGTTCAGAGCATCTTCAGCCATGCGCAGTTTGAACCACTGGCCGTGCTCAAGACCGTCGAGAACTTCGTCGGTGATGTCCTGGCCTTTCTTCAGACCGGCGCCGCCTTCGGCTTTGTGGCCGACCAGAGCGGAACGCAGACGTTCGAAAGTAGCACCTTCAACGATACGGAACTCTTCGTTCAGGTCCTTGCGGATCTCGTCCAGCTGGGACTTCTCGATCGACAGGGCACGAGCATCACGCTCAACGCCGTCGCGGGTGAAGACCTGTACGTCGATGACAGTACCTTTAGTACCGGTAGGTACACGCAGGGAAGTGTCTTTAACGTCGCTGGCTTTTTCACCGAAGATCGCACGCAGCAGTTTTTCTTCCGGAGTCAGCTGGGTCTCGCCTTTCGGAGTGACCTTACCGACCAGGATGTCGCCTGCGCCAACTTCAGCACCTACGTAAACGATACCGGCTTCGTCCAGCTTGTTCAGTGCCGCTTCACCCACGTTCGGGATGTCGGCAGTGATTTCCTCTGGGCCAAGTTTGGTGTCACGGGCCACACAGGTCAGTTCCTGGATGTGGATCGTGGTGAAACGGTCTTCCTGAACAACACGCTCGGACAGGCAGATGGAGTCTTCGAAGTTGAAGCCGTTCCATGCCATGAACGCGATGCGCATGTTCTGACCCAGAGCCAGTTCACCCATGTCGGTGGACGGACCGTCGGCCATGATGTCGCTACGCTGAACCCGATCACCTTTACGCACCAGCGGACGCTGGTTGATGCAGGTGTTCTGGTTGGAGCGCGTGTACTTGGTCAGGTTGTAGATGTCGACACCGGCTTCACCGGTTTCTACTTCGTCATCGGCAACACGAACCACGATACGGCTGGCGTCGACGGAGTCGATCACGCCGCCACGACGAGCCACGACGCAAACGCCGGAGTCACGGGCTACGTTACGCTCCATGCCGGTACCTACCAGCGGCTTGTCAGCGCGCAGGGTCGGTACAGCTTGACGCTGCATGTTCGAACCCATCAACGCACGGTTGGCGTCGTCGTGCTCGAGGAACGGAATCAGCGACGCAGCAACCGAAACTACCTGCTTCGGCGATACGTCCATCAAGGTGACGTCTTCCGGCGCCTTGACAGTGAATTCGTTCAAGTGACGAACAGCTACCAGCTCGTCGATCAGGACTTTCTTGTCGTTCATCGTGGCCGAAGCCTGAGCGATCACGTGATCAGCTTCTTCGATGGCGGACAGGAACACGATCTCGTCGGTGACCAGAGCGTCTTTCACCACGCGGTACGGGCTCTCGAGGAAGCCGTACTGGTTGGTGCGCGCATAAGCGGCCAGGGAGTTGATCAGACCGATGTTCGGACCTTCCGGCGTTTCGATCGGGCATACACGACCGTAGTGAGTCGGGTGTACGTCACGAACTTCAAAGCCGGCACGCTCACGAGTCAGACCGCCAGGGCCGAGTGCAGAAACACGGCGCTTGTGGGTGATCTCGGACAGCGGGTTGTTCTGGTCCATGAACTGGGACAGCTGGCTGGAACCGAAGAACTCTTTCACCGCCGCAGCCACTGGCTTGGCGTTGATCAGGTCTTGCGGCATCAGGCCTTCGCTTTCAGCCATCGACAGACGCTCTTTGACCGCACGCTCAACACGTACCAGGCCAACGCGGAACTGGTTCTCGGCCATTTCGCCTACGCAGCGAACACGACGGTTACCCAGGTGGTCGATGTCATCGACGATGCCTTTACCGTTACGGATGTCGACCAGGGTCTTCAGTACCGCGACGATGTCTTCCTTGCACAGTACGCCCGAACCTTCGATCTCGGTGCGACCGATACGACGGTTGAACTTCATCCGGCCGACCGCAGACAGGTCATAGCGCTCAGGGCTGAAGAACAGGTTGTTGAACAGGGTCTCGGCAGCGTCCTTGGTTGGCGGCTCGCCAGGACGCATCATGCGATAGATCTCGACCAGCGCTTCCAGTTGGTTGCTGGTGGAGTCGATCTTCAAGGTGTCGGAGACGAACGGACCGCAGTCGATATCGTTGGTGTACAGAGTTTCGATGCGAACAACGCCGGCCTTGGCGATTTTGGCCAGGATCTCGGTGTTCAGCTCGGTGTTGCACTCTGCCAGGATTTCGCCGGTTGCCGGATGCACGATGACCTTGGCGGTTGTGCGGCCCAGGACGTAGTCCAGAGGCACATCCAGCTCTTTGATCCCGGCTTTTTCCAGCTGGTTGATGTGGCGAGCGGTGATACGACGACCCTGCTCGACAATAACCTTGCCTTTGTCATCCTGAATATCGAGGACAGCGATTTCACCGCGCAGGCGCTGAGGCACCAGCTCCAGGCTCAGGGTCTCGCCCTTCACGTGGAATACGTTGGTGGTGTAGAACGCGTCCAGCACTTCTTCGGTGGTATAGCCGAGAGCGCGCAGCAGTACCGATGCTGGCAGCTTGCGACGACGGTCGATACGCACGAATACGCAGTCTTTCGGGTCGAACTCGAAGTCCAGCCACGAACCGCGGTAAGGAATGATGCGCGCGGAGTACAGCAGTTTACCGGAGCTGTGCGTCTTGCCACGGTCGTGGTCGAAGAACACGCCCGGGGAACGGTGCAGCTGGGAAACGATTACACGCTCGGTACCGTTGATTACGAAGGTACCGTTTTCAGTCATCAGGGGGATTTCACCCATGTAGACTTCTTGCTCTTTGATGTCCTTGATCGCTTTGTTCGACGATTCTTTGTCGAAAATGATCAGGCGCACTTTTACCCGCAAAGGTACGGCGTAAGTTACACCGCGCAATACGCATTCTTTGACATCAAATGCCGGTTCGCCCAGACGATATCCGACGTACTCCAGCGCAGCATTGCCGGAGTAGCTGATGATCGGGAAAACGGATTTGAAGGCCGCATGCAGGCCCACGTCGCGGAACTGATCTTTAGTCGCTCCCGCTTGCAAGAATTCACGATACGAATCCAGCTGGATGGCCAGGAGGTACGGCACATCCATGACGTCCGGCAACTTGCTAAAGTCCTTGCGGATACGTTTTTTCTCAGTATATGAGTAAGCCATCAGCGTTCCCCAGCTTGGTCACCTGCTTGTTTGGCCCCTCCCGACGGGAGCAGCCAGAAAATCGTGCAAACCCCATGGTTTGCGCCACCGCATCGGGTGGTTACAGCACGTTATCGGCACCGACCCAGTCGGCTGCCAATAACGGAAAAAGGCCGGTGGCAAGAGCCACCAGCCATCAGCCTGTCGCTTAACGCTCGGGCTGGAGGAGCAAAGTCGATGCTTACTTCAGCTCGACTTTAGCGCCTGCTTCTTCCAGAGCTGCTTTGGCTTTGTCAGCTGCGTCTTTGGCAACAGCTTCCAGAACCATGGCAGGTGCGCCGTCAACTACAGCCTTGGCTTCTTTCAAGCCCAGACCGGTCAGTTCACGTACAGCCTTGATCACGTTAACTTTCTTCTCGCCAGCTTCGGTCAGCATGACGTTGAATTCGGTTTGCTCTTCAGCAACGGCAGCAGCAACAGCTGGACCAGCCGATGCAGCAGCAGCGGTAACACCGAATTTTTCTTCGAAAGCTTTGATCAGCTCAACAACTTCCATTACGGACATGTTGCCAACTGCTTCAAGGATATCGTTCTGAGAGATAGACATGAATCTAATTCCTGATATTGGGGACGGCCTACGCGACCATCGAAAAAAACAAAAAACGCGAGAAGTTGACGAGCCTTAGGCTGCAGCAGCTTCTTTCTGGTCGCGAATTGCCGCCAGAGTACGAGCCAACTTGCTGGTAGCGCCTTGAATCACGCTCATCAGCTGAGAAATTGCTTCGTCACGGGTCGGCAGAGTTGCCAGTACGTCGATTTGGTTAGCTGCGAGGAACTTGCCCTCGAACGCAGCTGCCTTGATCTCGAACTTGTCCTGACCCTTTGCGAATTCCTTGAAGATCCGGGCAGCAGCGCCTGGATGTTCCTTGGAGAACGCAATCAGGGTAGGGCCGGTGAACACGTCGTTGAGGACACTGAATTCAGTGTCAGCAACAGCGCGCTTGAGCAGGGTGTTACGTACAACACGTACGTAAACGCCAGCTTCACGAGCCTCTTTACGGAGTCCGGTCATCGCGCCTACTGTTACGCCACGGGCATCAGCCACGACAGCGGACAGAGCGACTTTGGCAGCCTCGTTGACTTCAGCGACGATGGCCTTCTTGTCTTCGAGTTTAATTGCCACGGGTTTAACTCCTGCTTGTTACCGTTTCATCTGGTCGAAACCGGATGTCGTTTTGGTGTCTGATTCGGTAAGGAACCGGGAGCACCATCTGCGTAGGCTTGTGGTTTAAGACTTGCGTCGCCTACGGTCTTGGATAGCCCCCGCCAGGCAGGGACCCCAATTTTTCAATTGGCGCAATCGCTTGCGCCAATCTGTGTCTTACGCGTCGAGCGAGCTCTGGTCGATGACCAGACCTGGGCCCATAGTGGTGCTCAGGGTAACGCGCTTGACGTAGATGCCTTTCGAGGAAGCTGGCTTGATACGCTTCAGATCAGCGATCAGGGCTTCAACGTTTTCCTTCAGCTTGACGGCGTCGAAGCCGATCTTGCCAACGGAAGTGTGGATGATGCCGTTTTTGTCGGTGCGATAACGAACCTGACCAGCCTTGGCGTTTTTAACCGCGGTAGCTACGTCTGGAGTCACGGTGCCGACTTTAGGGTTAGGCATCAGGCCACGTGGACCGAGGATCTGACCCAACTGACCTACAACGCGCATTGCATCCGGGGATGCGATCACTACGTCATAGTTCAGGTCGCCGCCTTTCATTTCGGCAGCCAGGTCGTCCATGCCTACACGGTCAGCGCCGGCAGCCAGAGCGGCTTCAGCAGCTGGACCCTGGGTGAACACAGCAACGCGAACAGTCTTGCCAGTGCCGTGTGGCAGCACGGTAGCGCTACGAACGACCTGGTCGGATTTACGCGGGTCAACACCCAGGTTTACAGCTACGTCGAACGACTCGCTGAACTTGACAGTCGACAGCTCGGCCAGCAGGGCAGCAGCGTCTACAAAGTTGTAGGCCTTGCCTGCTTCGATTTTGCCGGCGATAGCCTTTTGACGCTTGGTCAGCTTAGCCATTACACACCCTCCACGTTAAGGCCCATGCTACGAGCAGAACCGGCGATAGTACGCACGGCTGCTTCCATATCAGCTGCAGTCAGATCCGCGTTTTTGGTTTTCGCGATTTCTTCCAGCTGAGCACGAGTTACGGTGCCAACCTTAACGGTGTTCGGACGAGCGGAACCGCTGGTCAGACCGGCCGCCTTCTTCAGCAGAACCGAAGCAGGGGTGGATTTGGTTTCGAAAGTGAAGCTACGGTCGCTGTAGACAGTGATGATCACTGGAGTCGGCAGACCTGGTTCAAGACCCTGGGTACGGGCGTTGAAAGCCTTGCAGAATTCCATGATGTTCACGCCGTGCTGACCCAGAGCAGGACCAACAGGTGGGCTTGGGTTAGCCTGAGCGGCCTTCACTTGCAGCTTGATGTAAGCGGTAATCTTCTTGGCCATGAGGCACTCCAATTACGGGTTCGAACGCCTCGAGAGGCTCCCCGGTTACTTGCGCGTTTATCCCAGTGACGACAAAACCCCACAGCCTACGGCTGCGGGGTTGGGATTTTTGCTCAGCTAGACCTTTTCGACCTGGCTAAACTCGAGCTCCACCGGAGTAGAGCGACCGAAAATGAGCACTGCGACCTGAATCCGGCTCTTTTCGTAGTTAACTTCTTCAACAACACCGGTAAAGTCCGCGAATGGACCATCATTGACACGTACCGACTCGCCCGGCTCGAACAACGTCTTCGGCTTCGGCTTGTCGCTACCATCAGCAACGCGACGCAGAATCGCTTCTGCTTCCTTATCGGTGATCGGTGCAGGCTTGTCGGCGGTACCGCCGATGAAACCCATCACCCGAGGAGTATCCTTGACCAAGTGCCAAGTACCCTCGTTCATATCCATCTGCACCAGCACGTAGCCAGGGAAGAATTTGCGTTCGCTTTTGCGTTTCTGGCCATTACGCATTTCAACCACTTCTTCAGTGGGAACCAGAATTTCGCCGAAGCCGTCTTCCATACCGGCCAGCTTTACGCGCTCGATCAGCGAGCGCATTACATGCTTCTCGTAACCGGAGTAAGCATGCACAACATACCAACGCTTAGCCACGGGACACCCTTAGCCGACAATCAAGGAAACAAGCCAGCCGAGCAGGGAATCAAGCCCCCACAACAGCAACGCCATAACCAGAACAACAGCCACCACAATCAGGGTGGTCTGCGTGGTTTCTTGGCGAGTTGGCCAAACGACTTTACGAATCTCGGTGCGAGCTTCCTTAACCAGTACAAAGAAAGACTTGCCCTTGGCCGTCTGCAGGCCTACAAAGGCAGCTACAGCAGCAATGACAAGCAATGCGAGTACGCGGTACAGGATCGGCGAAGCAGAAAAGTACTGATTGCCAACAACGCCAACAACCACCAGAGCGACTACTACAAGCCACTTGAGGAGGTCGAAACGAGAGCCTTGAGCTTCAGCTTTAGGAGTCATCTATGAAGATCCTGTGAAAAGAAAGCCAGACACACCAGGTGAATCTGGCAGGTCAGGAGGGAATCGAACCCCCAACCTACGGTTTTGGAGACCGTCGCTCTGCCAATTGAGCTACTGACCTAAAACAAAATCAGGCCGACCATTATGCCGACCCGAAAAAGACTTTACAACACTTACCAGGCAATCCCGACTGCAACACCAGCATCTGCGATACCGGCAACCCCGAAAACACAACGAGGCGCAACCACAACCACCTAAAACAAAGGCAGATATTTTCATATCTGCCTTGTTATATGGAGCTCTTGAGCGGATTTGAACCGCTGACCTCACCCTTACCAAGGGTGTGCTCTACCAACTGAGCTACAAGAGCGTAACACTGTGCAAAACCTGTAAACTTGGAGCGGGTAGCGGGAATCGAACCCGCATCATCAGCTTGGAAGGCTGAGGTTCTACCACTAAACTATACCCGCGAGGCTTACAGCTCTCGCTAAAAATGGTGGAGGGGGAAGGATTCGAACCTTCGAAGTCGTAGACGTCAGATTTACAGTCTGATCCCTTTGGCCGCTCGGGAACCCCTCCTAAGCGAGCCGGCATTCTACATCATGCCAGCCTTCTGTCAAGCATTTTCTCAATTAAATCTTGAGGTTAGCTGCGTTGACCTCGCTTCACTTCGTTAACCGTTTCCGGTGTTCGCTGTGGAGCGGGCGCCATTCTATGCAAACTACTCAGTGGGCGCAACCCCCTCGCACGGCATTATTTTATGTTTTAACTCATTGAATTCTTTAGAAAGGTTTTGCACCTGCAGATCGTCCAGCCAACGCCGGCTTTCCGGCGCAATACGCACCCAATACCCTCCGCTTTCCGAGCCCCTGGGCAGGGATTGGTATTTGACCTCCATCCCGCTCAACCGCCGCTCAACCGCCTGCGCGGCGTCCTGGCGCGCATACCCCCCCAGATAAAGGCAGCCATTGTCTGGCGAGACAGCTTTAGCCTTGTCTTTGGAGGCGTCGCCCGCTTCGCTCAACAGGCGTATATCCTGCTGAGACCCGCGATACAGGCTCAAAGGCGTGACATCCTTCGCGCGCAGCGGAGCCTCTTGTTGATGCCAGATGTAGTAAAAGCCATTGAGGACAAGCAGCAGCAGAAACAACCAACGCATAAAAACCTCAGGACAAGGGACAGGCCATGGCCAATCCGACAAACACCAAGTCCGGAACCACCCTGGCCCGAGGCACGACCTCGGAAACCAGGTTCGCATCCCCCCCGGTGAGGAATACGACAAAGCCCTCACCCCAGTAGCTGCGCGCCAACTCGAGCTGAGTCATTACAAAGCCGCGCAACATCAGCAAACAACCACGCTCGACAGCCTCGACAGTCGCACGCCCCGGAACAAGACTTTCCAGAGCCTGCTCCGCCGCCAGATCTCCGTAACGAATTTTGCGCGTATGGGTACGCAACTGGTTGCGCATCAACGGCATGCCCGGACAGATGAAGCCACCCAGGTGTTCTCCATCAGGAGCGATAAAGTCCGCAGTCACGGCCGTACCGAAATCGAGCACCAGGCACGCACCTGAAGCCAGATGAAAGCCTCCAAGCATTGCGAGCCAGCGATCCAGCCCCAGCCGCTCAAACTCTTCATAACCGTTACGCACGCCTGACATTTCGCGAGCAGGCGCTGCACACACTATCGGCACATCAAAGGTAGCCTTCAGCAATGACGTCAGCGCACCGGTCTCTTCCGCCGTCCTGACGCTCACCAGCCGGCAAAACGTGAGGGCAAGCCCTTTGAGCTCCCCCAACCCCTCAAGCAATGCGAGATTGGAATCGACCACCCCCTCACCAAGCACCTGTCCGGCATTCGCCTCAAGCACGCGCCACTTGATGAAACTATTCCCACAATCGAGCTCAAGAATCATCACGCAACCTCAGGCTCAATTCACCACCACTGAAGACTTTCTCCACACCATCCACCTTCAGGCGCAGGGCACCCTGGCCATCGATACCAAGCACCTCACCATCAATTTGATTGACACCGGCAATCAACGACACGCTTCGGCCCTGCCACAGGTGATTTTGCTCCCACTCCGACTGGATGGCCAAAAAACCACCCGCCTGGTGGCGAGCCAGGTATCGCTGCAGCATCTCCCCCAACATGGCCACCAATTGGTTGCGATCAAACAACTTGCCTGATTCGAGCCGCATGGATGTCCATTGCTGGTCCACCTCGTCAGCGGACTGCATATTCACATTGATTCCCACCCCCAGAACCACGTGACACACATCAGCAGGGTCACCGACCAGCTCGAGCAATATCCCAGCGATCTTTTTCTGCCCCACCAGAACATCGTTGGGCCACTTCAATCCAGCGGCTGCAATACCCAGCTCACGCAACGCCTGCAAAACAGCGAGCCCAACGACGAGACTCAAGCCCTCCAACTGACGCATCCCACCCTCAATGCGCAGTACCAGGCTGTAATAGACGTTTTCAGCGAAGGGACTGACCCATTTGCGACCCCGCCGCCCGCGCCCGGCCGTCTGCCGCTCCGAGAGCACAATAAAGGGCGCAGCCTGCCCCCGCTCTATGGCACGCAGCGCCTCGGCGTTCGTAGAATCGATTGAGTCGTAAACCTGGACGGGCCAGTCGCAGGAAATCGCCCGGGCACTGATCTCGGAAGGATCGAGCAGCGCTAATGGCGCGGACAATTGATAGCCGCGCCCACGAACTTTATGAATGGACAGTCCCAGCTCAGCTTCCAAATGCTGAAGCTGCTTCCACACGGCGCTACGACTGACGCCCAGGGCAGCACCCAATGCTTCACCCGAATGGAATCGGCCATCTTTAAGAAGCTTTAACAACGTCAGCATGCAGGTCTCGCCTCACAATGAGGCCCGCATGATAGCTACGCGCCGAGCTATTGCATAGAAATCCAGTGGCCGTGACTTTTCTGCGGGCAAAAACAAAACCCCAACTGC